>WLNG01000079.1 GCA_009699915.1 Actinomycetota bacterium | reverse complement strand
TGGTGCTGATCGGCGCCCGCGACGGCGAACGGATCCTCGCTGAGGATGTGGCACGCCGCCTCGACACGATCAACTACGAGATCACCTGCGGCCTGACGGCGCGCGTCCCTCGCGCAGGCGCGGGCGGGTGAGCAGCGCCGGCGATCCGCTGGCGCTCGCGCGCAGCGCGCTCGCCGAGGAACCTGCGTGGCTCGTCGGCGGTGCCATCCGTGACCGCCTGCTCGGCCGTCCGTCGGACATCCTTGATCTTGACATCGTCGTGGAGGGCGATCCGCAGCGGGCCGCCCGCGCGATCCGCAGCGCCGGGCCGCGTGGAACCGCGGTGTTCGCACTCTCGGACGCATTCGGGTCCTGGCGCATCGTCGGGCCGGGTGGCGCGTGGCAGATCGACGTCTCGGCACTGCAGGGCGGCACGCTGGACGCCGACCTCGCGCGCCGCGATCTGACGGTCAATGCGATCGCTGAGCCCCTGGCGGGTGGCGATCCGATCGATCCATCGGGTGGCTTGGGAGATCTGCGTGATCGACGTCTGCGGATGGTCGCTGCGGAGGCCTTCGATCAGGACCCCCTGCGCATCCTGCGCCTCGCGAGGTTGGCGCTGGAGCTGGACTTCACCGTCGACGCGCCGACGGCGACCGCTGCCCGCGCGCGGGCGAGCGGCCTCGGCGGCGTGGCGGGCGAGCGCGTCTTCGCGGAGCTGCGCCGCGTCGTGGCCGCAGACGACCCGCTGTCGGGGCTGGAGCTGCTTGAGGGGCTCGGCGCGGTCGGTGTCGTGCTCCCCGAACTGGAGGCGCTGCGCGGCGTCGAGCAGACGGTCTACCACCACCGTGACGTCCATGGGCACACGCTTGAGGTGCTCGCCGAGGTGGTGGCGATCGAACGCGACCCTGCCGCGGCCGTCGGTGAAGAGCTTGCCTCCGGCGTCGCCGATCTGCTGGCAGAGCCGCTTGCCGACGGGCTCACGCGCGGCGGGGCGCTGCGCTGGGCTGCGCTGCTTCATGACATCGCCAAGCCGCAGACCCATACCGACCTTGGGGATGGGCGGATCGGCTTTCCGGACCATGACCGTCAGGGGGCGGCGATGTCGCGGGAGATCCTCGAGCGCCTGCGCACGAGCGAGCGCCTGCGTGCCCATGTCGCGGCGCTGACACGCCACCACCTCCGGCTCGGGTTCCTCGTCCACGAGCGCCCGCTGGGGCAGCGGATCGTCCATAGGTATCTGGTCGCCTGTGAGCCGGTCGGCGCCGATGTCACCGTTCTCGGGCTCGCCGATCGGCTGGCCACTCGCGGACGTGGCGCAGAGGAGGCGATCTGCGCCCATCAGGAGGTCGCTCTTCCGATGCTGGGGGCAGCGCTGGCCTGGCATCACGAGGGACCGTCCAGGCCACTCGTGCGTGGCGACGAGCTCGCGGCAGAGCTCGGCATCACGCTCGGACCCCGGATCGGTGAGCTGCTCGGCGCTATTGCAGAGGCGCAGTATGCGGGCGAGGTGACCACGCGGGAGCAGGCGGTCACCGAGGCGCGCAAAGTGCTCGCTGCCGAGGCCGGCTGAGCGCCTGCGAGGATTCTGCGGACCGGCTGGGGGGTATTCCCCGCAGCATGAGTGCGGCCGTCGTCCTGATCCTCGTTGTCGTTGTGCTGCTCCTGCTGGGGCTCCTGGCCGCGGCGATCCGGATCGTGCGCGAGTACGATCGCGGCGTCCAGTTCCGCCTGGGCAAGCTGCACAAGGGGGCGCGCGGTCCCGGGCTCGTGCTGATCATCCCCTTGATCGACCGGCTGCAGCGCGTGTCGCTGCGGATCGTGACGATGCCGATTCAGTCCCAGGGCATCATTACGCGGGACAACGTCAGCGTCGACGTGGCTGCCGTCGCCTACTTCCGCGTACGCGATCCAATCCGCGCCGTGATCGCGATCGAGAACGTCGCAGCAGCGATCAACCAGATCGCGCAGACCACGCTGCGTGCCGTCGTGGGCCGTCACACGCTCGATGCGACGCTCGCCGACACCGACCGCATCAATCGCAACATCAGGGAGATCCTCGACGTCCAGACCGAGGAGTGGGGGGTCGAGGTGACGCTCGTCGAACTTAAGGACATCCAGCTGCCAGAGTCGATGAAGCGCGCGATGGCCAAGCAGGCTGAGGCTGAACGGGAGAAACGGGCGAAGATCATCGCCGCGGAGGGGGAAGCCCTCGCGGCAGGGCGTCTGGCCGAGGCCGCAGACGTGATGGCAGCGCATCCGCTCGCACTTCAGCTGCGCAACCTGCAGACGCTCGTTGAGATCTCGGTAGACAAGAACTCGACGGTGATCTTCCCGTCTCCGCTGATGAGCACTATCGAGGAGCTGGGCAACTTCCTGGCGCGTGAGCAGCGCGCCGCGGTGCGCATGGGGGCTGACGGCACCGGCGGATAGGGTTGAGGGCATGCCTGCGCATGACCCCGCCTGCCTCTTCTGCCGCATCATCTCGGGCGACTTGCCCGCCCAGCTCGTCGCTGAGGATGAGCGCACCGTCGCCTTCATGGACATCAATCCCGCGACGCGCGGCCACCTGCTCGTCGTCCCCCGCGTCCATGCGACCGATCTGCACGACATCGATCCCGATGATCTGGCGGCCTGCATGCAGAGCGCCCAGCGTCTCGCGGCGGTGGTCGTGGAGACGCTCGGCGCCGAGGGCGTCAATCTCCTGAACTCCAGTGGCTCCGCGGCGTGGCAGTCGGTCTTCCACTTCCACATCCACGTCATTCCGCGCTACAGCGGCGACCCCCTGAAGCTCCCCTGGGTTCCGGCGGCAGGCGATGGCCAGGAGATAGCTGCCACCGCCGCGTCGCTGCGGGGTGCCGCATGACCGGGCCGCTGCGCCTCGAACGCGAGGATGGGCTCGCGGTCCTCAGCTTCGATGCGCCGCCGCTGAACCTCTTCGACCGGCAGATGTTCGATGCGTTCCACGCGGCAGTCCGCGAGCTGGCTGCAGAGACGCCACGGGGCTTGCTGATCCGCGCCGACCACCGCGCGGTGAGCGGCGGCGTCGATGTCCATGAGTTCGACGGCCTCAGCGTCCAGCAGGGAGCCGATCTCTGGGTCGAGCTGCTGGAGTCGGTCCAGATCCTCGAGGATCTTCCATGTCCGACGGTCTTCGCGGCACATGCGCTGTGCCTCACCGCTGCATTCGAGATCGCGCTCGCCTGCGACATTCTGCTCGCCGCCGAGTCGGCACGGTTTGGGCTCGTGGAGATCGTTGTCGGTCTGACGCCGTCGATGGGAGGACCGCAGCGACTCGCCCAGCGCGCCGGACCCGCGCGCGCGAAGGAACTCATCTACACGGGAGAGCTCTTCACCGCCGGGCAGCTTGAGAGCTGGAACGTCGTCAATCGCGTGCTCCCCGAGGAGCAGTTCGACGAGGCTGCCCGGGCCTTCACGCGAAGGATCGCCGATGGCCCGACGCTCGCGCATGCCGCAACCAAGGCGATCATCGCCCGGCAGGTCGAGCAGGGGGTGCGAGCAGCCGACGCGTTGGTCCCAGAGGTCAGTGGAGCGCTATTCGCGACGGAAGACCTCCAAGGAGGCGTGCGTTCTTTTCTGAGCGAGGGCCCCGGGAAAGCGATCTATCGCGGGCGCTGAGGCGGAAAGGCGCACGAGGGCTTGCGCCCTGGCATCCCTGAAACCGCCATTTCATGGGGGAAGCGCAAAAAAAGCGTCCCAACCGCAACATCCGAGCCCTCGCTGGTGTTGAATGGGGGTGATGAGACGAATCGTAATGGTCCTTTGCGCGGCTGCCGTCGTCGGCGGCGCCGCAGCCTCCGTGGCCTCTGCCGAGGTGATTGAGATCGGCAAGATCGAGGAGATGTCGAAGCCCGGTTGCCCCGGAAAGCCCTGCTACGCGGTCAGCCGGACAACCGGCTACCAGGCCAAGGTCGGCCCGCTGCGCGGTCTCATGGTGGTGCCGAAGAACGGTCGGCTCGTAGCTTGGTCGATCTCGCTCGGCAAGCCCGGCACCAAGCAGATCGAGTTCTTCGATTCCAAGCTGGGCGGCGAGTCGCAGGCCCAGATCACGATTCTCGATCCGAAGCGCAAGCTGCGCTCGCGGGCCGTTGCACAGGGTCCGCCGATGAAGCTCCAGCCGTACTTCGGAGGCATCGCGCAGTTCCCGCTCGAGACCTCGATCCCCGTGAAGAAGGGGCAGATCGTCGCGCTGACGGTGCTCACGTGGGCGCCGGCGCTGGCGACCAACCTCGGGAATGCGACCTCGTGGCGTGCCAGTCGCGAGAAGGGTCAGTGCGAAGACACGGTGAACCAGACCTCGCAGCTGCTGCCGAACCAGCTGGCGCAGTACTACTGCCTCTATCGCACCGCTCGCCTGACCTACAGTGCGACGATGGTCACGACTCCCAAGCAGACCAACCCCGCCAAGCCGAAGTAATAGGCGGCGCGCACCTCACGCGCCTCGCGCTGACCGGTTCGCCGCGGTCAGCAGGCGCTGGGATTATCCCGGCAGAAGCGCTGGAAGCTTCCGGCGCCGGCATTCTGATCGGGGGAGAGCCCCCCGGTGTCGGGCGTCGCACCACCGGTGTTCGTATCCCCTCCGGTATCGGTCCCGCCACCGGTGTTCCCGCCACCGCCGGTGTCGGTCCCGCCACCGGTGTTCGTATCCCCGCCGGTATCGGTCCCGCCACCGGTATCGGTCGTGCCGGTACCGCCGGTATCGGTCGTATCGGTCCCGCCGGTATCGGTCGTATCGGTGGTCGCGGTGGTGTCCGTCGTCTCGGTCGTACCGGTCGGGGCGGTCCCAGCGAGCGCGTCGGCGTCCTCGGGCGGGAGCAGCGCAGGGGCCTTGGTGGGGATCTTGTCCTCCACGCTGGTTCCGCCGCCGCAGGCTGACAGCGCGAGGGTGCCCGACAGGGCCAGGGCGCAGGTGGTGACGAGCAGCACGGAACGCATGATCGTCAGGGTAGCTCGCCCACCCGCCGGAGCGCGCAGAACGAGATGCAGCGACCTGCGCGAGCGGGGCGCCGCGATCAGCCCGCGAGCGGGTTCATGCGCCGCTGGCAGGTGGGGCACTCATTCAGGTCGCGCTGAGCCGGCTGGTCGCACCAGTTGCAGAAGCGCAGGTTCTCGACGGCCCATGGGAGGCGTGAGGCGCTCGGAGCGAGCGGGAGAACCTTCCCGACGATCTCCATGCGCTCTCCGGTCGCCTCGTCGAGGTAGATCCGGTCGGGCTGCGCTTCGAGGAGGACCTCGGTGCCGGTCGACGGGGTACGCAAACGGTAGAGCTGAGCCATGGATGAATCGTACCCATCCGCAGGACGCGACGGCCAAGCGGTCCGGGCGCATCGCATGGAATCCGCCTCTACGCGTAGGATATGTTGCTCATGAAGAGTCGTAAGAACGCCCAAAGCCGGACGCTGCGCGCATCAGCGCTCGTCGCCGTCGCAGTCGCCGGGATCACGGTCTCCGGCTGCACGAACGAGGATCCCACGAAGAACGCTGACGTCGTGAAGGGCAAGAAGCTCTTCGTGCAGAAGTGCGGAGCCTGCCACGTTCTTGGGCGCGCCGGAACGAAGGGCGTGACCGGTCCGAATCTTGATGACGCCTTCCGAATTGCACGCGTCGAACGCTGGGGCGACAAGGGCATCGCTGGCGTGGTTTACGGGCAGATCGGCTACCCGGGCAGGACCACGCTGATGCCGGCAAACCTCGTCAAGGGCCAAGATGCGAAGGACGTCGCGGCATACGTCGCCGCGGTCGCCGCGGTCCCCGGCAAGGACACCGGGCTTCTGGCCGCGGCTGTCCCGACGCCGGGCGGCGGCAAGCCGGCCGTCGAGCAGAACGGCGTCCTGACGATCGAGGCCGACCCGAACGGCCAGCTCGCCTACACCCAGACGACCGCCACGGCCACCGCCGGCCCGGTCGAGCTGCGGATGCCCAACAAGTCCGGCGTGCCGCACAACATCGAGATCGAGGGCGCCTCGATCGCCACGAACATCGTCAAGTCCGGCACGGCGAGCGCCAAGGGCACCCTGAAGCCCGGCACCTTCACGTACTTCTGTGCCGTTCCCGGCCATCGTGCCGGTGGCATGGTCGGCAAGCTCACGGTCAAGTAGTCCCCCCGGCCGGTCGCGGGGAGCACGCCCGCAGCGCAGCGCTGTCGCCGGTCAGAGGATCGCGCGGAGGATCACCGCGATGACCGCGATGACCACACAGGCGACCAGAACCCACAGCACGCTGCGGAAGGCTGCGTCCTCGCTGCGGAGGGGGGCGAGCAGTCGTTCCCAGCCGCTCGGCGAACCGGGATCGCGGTCCTCCACGAGCGTCAGAGCAGGTAGATCGTCGTAAACACGACGATCCACATCAGGTCGACGAAGTGCCAGTAGATCCCCGGGACCTCAAGCCCCTTGTGTGCGTCTGGGCCCACGGCACCCTTGAAGATGCGGATCGCCGACATGAACAGCAGGAGCAGACCGATCACCACGTGCGCGCCGTGGAGGCCCGTCAGGCCGAAGAAGACCGAAGCGGAGGCGCTCGTCTTCGGGGTGAAGCCGACGTGCAGATAC
>WLNG01000078.1 GCA_009699915.1 Actinomycetota bacterium | reverse complement strand
GCGGCGATCCCGATAGGGCCGTCGAAGGTCGAGGAGATGTAGACCTGCGAGCCGACGAGGCGCGCCAGGGCGGCCTGCGCCAGCAGCGCTGAGATGCCACCGGCCCGCGAGAGCTTGAGGCAGACGGCATCGGTGGCGCCGGACGCGATCGCGCCGAGCTCAGCGCCTGTCTCGTCCATCGCGATCCGCATGCCGGACCGTTGCTGCACCTCGCGCAAGGCGTCCACGCCGTGGACCGGCTCCTCGACGAGCTCGATGCCGGAGCCGGGGAAATCCGCAAGTGCGCTGAGGGCCTCGTCGACGGTCCACGCGCCGTTGGCGTCCAGGCGCAGCAGAACGTCGTCACCGATTGCCTGACGGACCTCCGCAAGCCGTGCCGCGTCATCCCCGACGCCGACCTTCAGCTTGAGGCAGCGCAGTCCGCTGTCGGCCAGGCGCCGCGCCTGTGCGGCCGCCGCTGCCGGATCGTCTGCGCCGATCGTGCCGTTCACGGCGATCTGAGCCAGCGCGGCGTCGCTGAGCAGCGCGCTGACCGACTTTCCCTCCCGGAGGCCTGCGAGCGACCACAGCGCGATGTCGACGGCGCTCAGCGCCTGTGGCAGCGGATCCGCCTCTCGGCAGGCGTCCAGCAGCTGCGCGCCGGTGCTTGCGGACGCAGCGTTCAAGACCTGCGCATGGATGTCGAGTGCTGCTCGGCAGCGCTCAACTGAGACGCCGTCGTAGGACTCCAGGGGCGCCGCCTCGCCAGCCGCGGTGCGACCGTCGGCATCCTCGACCTCGAGCAGCAGCAGCGGGCGCTCGGTCATGTCACCGTGGGCGCTCCTCATCGGGGAGCGCAGCCTCAGGGTCCGCTCTCGGACGACCGCGCGCATGGTGTCAGGAGAGCATCAGCCCGGCGGCGAGGAGCACGCAAAACAGAAACTCCAGCTGCCCGGTTCCGGCGAGCGCCTCGTTCAGCGACGGGCCATCGGTGTGGGTGCGCACGATCCTGCGCAGGCGCAGCGCGAGCGGGATCGTGACGGCTGGAAGTGCGAGCCACGCGGAGAGTTCGCCGGCCAGGAAGGGGATCAGAACAGTGACGTATGCCAGCAGCAACATCACGTCATAGAGCGCGCGGCTGCGCTCGCGGCCCAGCCGCACGGCCAGCGTGCGCTTGCCCGCACGGCGATCGGTGTCGAGGTCGCGAACGTTGTTCACGACGAGGATCGCCGAAGCGAGTAGTCCGACCGGAACGGCGAGCACGAAGGCCTCCCACGGGAGCTCCTCGCGCTGGACGTAGTACGACCCGGTCACCGCGACGATCCCGAAGAAGAGGAAGACGAAGATCTCACCGAGACCCTCATAGCCGTATGGCCGCGGGCCGCCGGTGTAGAGCACGCCAGCAAGGATCGAGGCAGCGCCGATTGCCAGCAGGACCCAACCGGCGATGGCGATCAGGTAGATCCCGCAGAGCACCGCCAGGCCGAAGCTGACGTAGGTCGCCACGAGCACCTGGCTCGGGGGCACCAGCCCGCCCGCCGTGACGCGGACCGGACCGAGGCGGTCCTCGGTGTCGGCGCCGCGCCGGGCGTCGGAGTAATCGTTGGAAAGGTTCGTTCCAACCTGGATGAAGAGCGCGCCGAGCAGCGCGGCTGCGAATGCCAGCCAGTCGATCGCACCCTGCGTCCACGCCAACGCCGTGCCGACGAGCACCGGCGCGATCGCAGCCGGCAGCGTGCGCGGGCGCGCTGCGAGCAACCAGATGCGGGCGGGGGAGGGGCGAGTCTCGGCCGAGGCGGGCATCAGGGCCGACGCGGGAAACGCTCGAACTCCGGGCGACGACGCTCCTTGTAGGCCTCGCGACCTTCACGCGCCTCTTCGCTGCCGTAGAAGAGCAGGTTTGCGTCGTGCGCCAGTTGCTGGATTCCGGCCAGACCATCCTCGTCCGCGTTGAAGCTCGCCTTGAGCAGGCGCAGCGCCAGCGGCGAGTGCTCGAGCATTTCACGGCACCACGCGACCGTTTCGATCTCCAGCTCGACGAGTGGGACGACCGCGTTCACCAGGCCCATCGAGAGAGCCTCCTGCGCCTCGTACTGGCGGCAGAGAAACCAGATCTCCTTCGCACGCTTCTGCCCGATCTGGCGGGCGAGCAGGGCCGCGCCGTATCCGCCGTCGAAGCTGCCGACCTTCGGGCCGGTCTGACCGAAGCGGGCGTTGTCGGCTGCGATCGAGAGGTCGCAGAGGATGTGGAGGACGTGTCCGCCACCGATCGCGTAGCCGGCGATCATCGCGACCACGGGCTTCGGGGTGCGGCGGATCTGCAGGTGCAGATCGGTGACGTGGAAGCGCCCGACGCCCTGCGAGGGCCCGCCGGACGGATCGGTGAGATACCCCGTATCACCGCGCACGCGCTGGTCGCCGCCGGAGCAGAAGGCGAGATCCCCCTGGCCGGTCAGGATGATCACGCCGACCTGCGGATCCTCGCGCGCGAGGTCCAGCGCTCGCGCGATCTCGATGATGGTCTGGGGCCGGAAGGCATTGCGCACCTGGGGCCGGTCGATCGTGATCTTGGCGAGGCCGTCGCCGGAGAGCTCGTAGCGAATGTCCTCGAAGCCGGCGGTCGCCTGCCAGTCGGCTCCCGGGCGAATCGTTGTCGCGGCTGGATCGATGCTCATGATTGGAGCAGGCTAGCTTTCGCAGGGTGTTTGTCGAAGCTTGGCTTGCGCGCGCCGCCGCCGCCGGACCCACGCGGCCCGCGCTGGGAGCGCTCACCTATGAGCAGCTCCTGAGCGAGGCGCGCTCCACCGCGCGCCGGATGGCTGCACGCGGCGTGCGGCGCGGCGATCGAGTTGGGCTGCTGCTCGGCGACGGCGAGCGCTTCGCCGTGGCGCTTCACGGCGTCCTGCTGCTCGGTGCGATAGCGGTTCCCGTCGATCCGCGCGCGCCTGCCGACCAGGTCGCGGCGCGTCTCCAGGACTGTTCGCTCGTCGTCGACGGCGATCCCGCGCAGCTCGGGCCAGAGGGTGGCGTTGGCGCCCTCGACGAGCGCCATGACCTCGATGCGACGGCGGTGATTGTTCATACCTCAGGAAGCTCGGGCGCGGGCACGCCGGTGGCGCTGACGTACGGAAACTGGCTCTGGAGCGCGCTCGGTTCGGGGGCGGCGCTCGGCGTAGCCGGCGATGAGCGGTGGCTGTGCTGCCTGCCGCTCACGCACGTCGGCGGGCTCTCGATCCTGATGCGCAGCGTGGTCTACGGAACCCACGCGAGCGTTCATGATCGGTTCGATCTCGACACCGTCATCGCCACGCTGCGCGACCCGGCGGGCCCGACGCTCGTCTCACTCGTCCCGACGACGCTCACCCGGCTGCTCGACGCCGGGCTGCGTGAGCCGCCCGCGCTGCGCTGGGCGCTGCTCGGCGGCGCGCCGGCGGGGCCGGCGCTGCTCGAACGCGCAGCCGCCGCCGGGATCCCTGTCGCTGCGACCTACGGCATGACCGAGGCCTGCTCGCAGATTGCAACGTTCGGCGTCCCGCTCTTCTGCACGAGCGTGCAGATCGCGCCGAGCGGCGAAATTCTCGTCTGCGGCCCGACGGTCTCGCCCGACGCCGGTTCGGTCCTCCACACCGGCGATTGCGGCGAGCTTGGTCGCAACGGTCGACTCGTCGTCACCGGTCGCATCGCCGACACGATCATCACAGGCGGCGAGAACGTCCTGCCCCAGGAGGTCGAGAGCGTGCTCGAGGCGCACCCGCGTGTCGCCGAGGCCGCAGTTCACGGCCAGCCAGATCCGCAGTGGGGAGAGGCCGTGGTTGCGATGGTGGTCCTGCGTGCGCCGGGGACGGTCACGCTGGAGGAGCTCGAGGCCTGGTGCCGCGAGCGCCTGGCGCCCCACCAGCGCCCGAAGGTCGTGCGACTGGTTGCCGCGCTGCCGCGCACCGACAGTGGCAAGCTGCGGCGCTCAGCGCGCGCAGACGGCGCGTAGTCTCCAGGCATGGACTACGAGGCCTACCGCGTGGACAGTCGCCGCCGCTGGGAGGGTGCGGCGTCGGGCTGGGATGAGCGTCGAGAGGCCGTGCGCAGCGCTGCAGCCCCAGTTGCGCAGTGGATTGTCGATGCCGCCGATCCGCAGCCGGGGGAGACGATCGTGGAGGTCGCCTGCGGCCTGGGTGATACCGGCCTGCTCGCGGCGCGGCGGGTCGGGCCGGCAGGACGGGTGATTCTGACCGATGGCGCGCCGGCGATGGTTGAGGCGGCGGGCAGAGCGATCGCCGCTACGGGGGCCGACCATGTCGAAGCTCGCGCGATGGAGGCGGAGTGGCTCGATCTCGAGACCGCCAGCGCCGACGCAATCCTCTCGCGTTGGGGCTACATGCTCCTCGCCGATCCGGAGGCGGCACTGCGCGAGGCGCGCCGGGTGCTGCGACCCGGCGGCCGGATCGCACTTGCCGTCTGGGCTCCCCAGAGCGAGAACCCGTGGATCGGCGTGTTGCAGGAGCAGTTGCTGGCGCGTGGGCTCGCAACGATTCCCGAGCCCGGGACACCGGGAATGTTCGCGCTCGCAGATCAAACGGCTCTTACTGAGCTGCTCTGGGCGGCGGGCTTTAGCGACGTGCGGCTCGAGCGCGTGCCGTTTGCGTGGGAGGCGCCGGATGTCGACGCGTGGTGGGAGCACATGCGCGTGACGTCGATCTCGCTCGGTGAGACACTGCAGGGGCTCGCACCGGCCGAGCACTATGCGCTGCGCGATGCGGTCGACGCGGCCTATGCCCAGTACGCCCGCCCGAACGGATCGCTTCAGCTTCCGGCCTGCGCTTTGGGCGCCTTCGCGCTGGCCTGACCGCCACCGATTGGCTGCGCCCACTACGATCCGCGCCATGTTCTACGACGACGACGCGGATCTCGCCAACCTCGATGGAAAGACCATCGCCATCATCGGCTTCGGTTCTCAGGGTCACGCCCACGCGCTGAACCTCGACGACTCCGGTGCGACCGTCGTCGTCGGCCTGCGTTCCGACTCCCCGAAGGTCGCTCAGGCGAAGGCCGCAGGCCTTGAGGTCGTCACCCCGGCGGAGGCAGCAGCGCGCGGCGACATCGTGATGATGCTCGTGCCGGACGAGCTCCACCGCGGCATCTATGAGGACGACGTGCGGGACAACCTTGATGCCGGCAACATGCTGATGTTCGGTCACGGCTTCTCGGTGCACTTCGGAGAGGTCGAGCCGCCCGCGGATGTCGATGTCGCGCTTGCGGCACCGAAGGGTCCGGGCCACCTCGTGCGGCGCGAGTACCTCGATGGGTCCGGCGTCCCTGGATTGATCGCCGTCCATCAGGACGCGAGCGGCAAGGCGCGCGACATCGCGCTCGCCTATGCGAAGGGCATCGGCTGCACGCGCGGCGGCGTGATCGAGACCTCCTTCAAGGACGAGACCGAGACCGACCTTTTCGGCGAGCAGGCCGTCCTTTGCGGCGGCGCCTCGGCGCTCGTCCAGGCCGGCTTCGAGACGCTTGTCGAGGCGGGCTACGACCCGGAGATGGCGTACTTCGAGTGTCTGCATGAGCTCAAGCTCATCGTCGACCTCATGTACGAGAAGGGTCTCGCCGGGATGCGGTACTCGATCTCGAACACGGCGGAGTACGGCGATTACAGCCGCGGACCGAGGATCGTCACCGATGAGACGCGCGCCGAGATGAAGCGCATCCTTGGCGAGATCCAAGACGGCACGTTCGCGCGCGAGTGGATCGCCGAGAACCGTGCAGGTCAGGAGAACTTCAAGCGCATGCGCGAGGAGCAGGCGACCTCGCAGCTTGAAACGACCGGACGCGATCTGCGCTCGCACATGAGCTGGATCGACGACTCGGGCTTCCAGCAGGGCTGACGCCCGGCCGGGCGCTATTCTCGCTGGGCCTTCGCGACTGGCGCCAGTTTGGTGGAACCGACCACCGGGGAGCGATGGCAGCATCACCGCCGCGCGCCTGGGCACATCGGTCCTCATCCACCTGCGGAGCAACCGTGAACGCCACCCAGACGACCCTCGTCATCCCCGACGATTTGAAGCCCGCTGACGGGCGCTTCGGCTGTGGGCCCTCGAAGGTGCGCGCCGAGCAGGTCGCTGCCCTTGCAGGCCCTGGAGCGGCGCTGCTGGGGACCTCGCACCGACAGCAGCCGGTGCGTGATCTCGTCGGGCGGGTGCGCGGTGGGCTGCGCGACCTCTTCGCGGTTCCTGATGGGTACGAAATCGCGCTCGGCAACGGCGGCGCGACCGCGTTCTGGGATGCGGCCGCGTTCGGTCTCGTGCGGGAGCGCGCGCTGCATTTGACCTGCGGAGAGTTCTCGGCGAAGTTCGCCGCGACCACGAAGGCTGCGCCGTTCCTGGCCGATCCGATCGTGATCGAGGCCCCTGCCGGGGATGCTCCCGAGCCACGCGGCGACGACTCGGTCGACGTGATCGCATGGGCCCACAACGAGACCTCGACCGGCGTGATGATCCCGGTCGAGCGACCGCGCGATGCCGGCGATGCGCTCGTCGTGATCGACGCGACCAGTGGCGCCGGCGGGCTGCCGCTCGATGCGGCCCAGGCCGACGTCTACTACTTCGCCCCGCAGAAGTGCTTCGCCGCCGAT
>WLNG01000077.1 GCA_009699915.1 Actinomycetota bacterium | reverse complement strand
TGTTCGCGACAGAAGTCGCCGATCGCCTCGATCGAGGCATCGGCCTCGCGTGCGAGTCGCAGCGCAGCCGGCGCGCCGTGGGTGCGGGCGATCTCGGGGACGCGGTCCCAGTAGCCGTTCACGAAGCCGCCGTTGCGCCCACTCGGGCCGTAGCCGCAGAGCTCGCGTTCCAGCAGCGCGACCTCAAGTGAGGGGTCGCGCACGAGCAGATGCCATGCCGTCCACATCCCGAGGAAGCCCCCGCCGACGATCACCACGTCGGCATCGAGCGATCCGACGGCCGGGGGAAGCCGGTCCGGCGCACCCGCCTCCTCGATCCACCAGCCGGTTGCGGTGTGTCGCATGGCGCGAGGACTCAGGCGAGGAGCGCAGCGAGGTCGTCGATCACCGCGGGCGGTGCCACAAGGATGCCGCCGCGGTCGAGCGGGCCCTCGGGGGAGAGCTCGCGGACCTCGAGCCCAGCGGCGCGGCAGAGCAGGACGCCGGCAGCGGTGTCCCAGGCCTGCACGCCGTACTCGTAGTAGGCATCGAACCGTCCCGCAGCCGTCCAGGCGAGGTCGAGCGCAGCGCTGCCCAGGCGCCGGATGTCGCGCACATGCGGGATCACGCGCGCCAGCTTCGCGCCCTGCGCGCGGCGCACCTCGGTGTCGTAGCCGAAGCCCGTCGCGAGCATCACGTGACCGAGATCGGTCGCCTGTGAGGCGCGCAGCTCGCGGCCATCGAGGTGTGCCGGGCCACCCTCGATGACGGTGAAGCGCTCGCCGCGCGTCGGATCGAGGATCACTCCGACCAGCCCCTCACAGGCGACCGAAACGCCCCACTGCGGAATCCCGAAGAGGAAATTCACCGTGCCGTCGAGCGGATCCACGATCCAGCGCAGTCCACTGGTCCCAGCGGTGTCGTCACCCTCCTCGCCAAGGATCGCGTCGTCGGGCCTGCGCTGAGCCAGCACCGCACGGATCGCCGCCTCGGCCTCAAGGTCGGCAGCGCTGACGAGGTCGGTCGGCGTGCTCTTGGAATGGACCGCCTCGGCCCCACCGCGCGCGGCATGGCGCAGGAGGATTGCCGCTGCGACGTCTGCGGCCTCCTCGGCAACCGCGAGCAACGCGTGCCGCTGCTCGCTCACTCAAGGCCTCCAGGCCGGTGCTGCGACCAGGGCCGAATGGCCTCCAGCTGCGCCGCGAGGCGCAGCAGCGTCAGTTCGTCGCCGGGCTTGCCGGCGAACTGCGCGGCGAGCGGGAGCCCATCGGCGTCGAACCCGGCGGGGACCGAGGTCGCCGGCTGCCCGATCGCATTCCAGACCCCGTACCAAGGAACGCGCAGCGCCGCGGCATTCAGCGTCCAGGCGACCCCGCGCCCCTGCAGCTCGCCGACACGGAACGGCGGGCCGGACGGGCCCGGGAAGAGCACGACGTCGGCAGAGTCGAAGACACGATTGACATGCTCGGCGATCGTCGGCTCCATCGCGCACGCCCACCCGAGGCGAGCGTCCGAGATCAGGCCCCCGAGCCGCGCCATCCCCTTCGTGCGGCGCTCCAGACGCTCCGGGTAGGTCATGCCGGCGGCGCAGTCGTGGATCGAACGCAGGTAACGGGCGACGATGCTCGGGAAGGCCGCCGCGGGATAGTCGATGTCGTGCTCGACGACCGTGTGCCCGAGCTCCCGCAGCAGTACGGCGGTCGCCTCCAGGGCCCTGCGCTGCTCGGCGCCGAGCCGCACACCGACGAGCGGCGGCGGGACGTTCACCGCGAGCGCGATCCGCAGCGGCGTGGGCGGCGCAGCCAGCGCGGCCGAGAACCCGCCCTCGGGCAGCCCGTCCGCGGTCGCATCGAGAAAGAGCGCCGCGTCCGCGACGGTGCGCGCGAGCGGGCCAACGACGGACAGGCCGTTCCAGGGGTCCAGGCGCGTCGGGATGCGATCACGCTGCGGCTTGATCCCGAAGAGACCGTTGAACGCGGCAGGGATCCGGACCGACCCGAGGCCGTCCGAGCCAAGCGCGACCCCGCACAGGCCGGCGGCGGCGGCGGCGCCCGACCCGCCGCTGGAGCCGCCGGGGGTGTGGTCGAGGCTCCAGGGGTTGCGCGCCGCGCCGAAGGCGAGCGACTCCGCCCACGGCCAGATCGTGAGCTCCGGCACACTCGTCTTGCCGACGATCACCGCCCCTGCCGCACGCAGCCGCGCCACGGCCGGGTCGTCGTGCGGGCGCGGTCCGCCATGGGCGAGGCTCCCCCAGGCGGTGACCTCACCGGACACGTCGACGTCGTCCTTGACCGCGATGGGCACGCCCGCCAGCGGCAGCCCCTTGGCGTGCCCCCCGTCGACGGCATCGGCCTCGGCGAGCGCCTGCTCACGCAGGACGACGCGGAAGGCGTTCAGCTGCGGGTCGATTCGGGCGATCCGGTCGAGCGTGGCCTCGGTGAGCGCACGAGCGCTCACCGCACCCTCGCGGATCATCCGGGCCTGCTCCGCGGCCCCGGCGAAGAGAAGGTCCTCGGCGTCGATCACAGGAGCGAACACTAGTCTCCCGCCCGGTGACGGTCACCGAACAGAGCGGACCAGCCGCGGGCGATGCGGAGCGACGCGCCGCCATCGCGCGTGCGGGCCGTCTGCGCGCCGCCGGGCGGGAGGTCCGGATCACGACGGTCTGGGTGCGCACGGCATGGTGGCTCGTTCAGGCGCTCTGCGCGGCAGCGGGGGTCGGGGCGAGCGTCGTCAGCGTCGCGCATCCGATCATCGGGGCAGCCGTCGCTGGAGGCGCGCTGCTCATCGCGCTCACGGACCTCCCCCCGCTCGCCCTCGCGCGCCGCCTGACCTTCGCCCGCGCCACGGAGAACGTGGTCGCCGCCCCGCCTGACCGGGCAGGCGAGCGGCCGGTGGTCCTCGTCCTGACGGCCTCCGGCGACCTGCCGCGGCGCGGCCTCAGGCAGCGGCTGCCTGGCGGTGTGCTGCGCTGGTCAATCGGCGGGCTCGCGCTCGTGACGGCATGCTGCGGCGGCCGCATCGGCGGGGTCGACGGGACATGGATTGGACTGCTTCAACTGGTGCCGACCCTCGCGCTGCTGGCGGCGCTGCTCGCGCTGCTCGATGAGGCCGTCGCGGACGTCCAGCCGGGCGACACTGCGGTGGAGGCGATCCTCCTCGCGGCGCGTGAGCTCGACGCCGACCCGCCCACGCAGATCGACGTCGCGATCCTGCTCGCAGGGGCGGGCGACCGCCAGGCGGCGGGCCTGCGGGCCTGGCTGGCGGCACGGCGCGCACGCGGCCTCACCCCGGCCGACGCGGCGATCGTCCACGTGGAGCGCGGCTCAGGCCAACCGCTGGAGCTCGGCGGGTGGGAACGCGGCGGGCTGCTCCTCGGCGGGCGTCTGCATCCGCAGCTGATCACGGCTGCGCGGCAGGCGGCTGGACGGGAGCCGGCCCTGCGGGCAGTGCGCGCTGCGGGCCGCACCCAGGGACCGGCCGCACAGGCCTGCAGCGCCGGCTGGCCGGTAATCGCCGTCAAGGCCGGAGATGGCGCTGAGACGAGCGCATTCCTCGTGGCGCTCGCGCGCGAGCTCGACGACCTCGTGAAGCGCTAGTCGTCGTCGCTGTCTGCGCTGCCCGGGGACTCGCGGGGGCTGTCCTCGGGGCTGTCCTCGGAACGCTCCCCAGAGCTATCCCCAGAGCTATCCCCAGAGCCACCCCCGGAACGCTCGGACCCCTCGGTCTCGGCGGGGTTCGGAGCTGTGCGATCCTCGGTCTTGCGAGCAGGCGACGTGGTGACGGCGGGAGGCTGCGTGACGCTGCGCCCCTCCGCCTGCGAGTCACCTGCTGAAGCCGGTGTGGTCGTCCTACGCGGCTGCGGCTCAGCGGCTTTCCTGGTGGTGGTCGTCGTGGTCCGGCGCGAGGAGCGAGCCGGGGCCACATCCGGCGCGAGCGAGCGGTCGAGCGCAGCGGGCTCAGCGGCCAGCCCGATCGACTCGGAGACGAGATGGCTTGCCGCGTAGGCGACGCCCGCCGTGAGTACGACGCCCAGCACAGCGACAAGCGCGATGCCGGCACGCAGCGACCTGCGCCGCGCACGGGCTTTGGGGTCCGAACCTGGGCTATCGGGCGACCTCTTAGCCATGCCGTCCACGGTAGAAGGCTGCGTGCAAAAGAAGGGTAAAGATCATCCGACTACCGCCACGAGCCGCACCTCCGCGACGGCGCCGCCGTCCGGCGCACTTGTGATCCGAACGTCGCCGTCCCAACGGCGCGCAAGATCGCGGGCGATCGCGAGGCCGATCCCCGTTCCCGGTGCGCCGCTGGAGACGCCGGCACGCCCGCGGTGGAAGCGATCGAAGAGGGACTCCTCCTCCCCCTCAGCAAGTCCGGGACCGTAGTCGCGCACGCGGATCACCGGCCCGTCGGCGGAGAGCTCGATCGGTGCTCCAGCGGCATAGGAGATCGCGTTTTCGATCAGAACATCGAGCACGTGATCAAGGTCGCGCGGGTGGATCACGACCGCCGTCCCAGGCGTCTGCCCCGGGTCGGCCAACAGTTCGCAGCCTGCGACCGACGCCGGCGCCTCGAAGCGCGCGAATGCACGCCGCACCGCAGCGGCGGGATCATCGGCCGCGACGCTTCCACGCTCCTCGCCCGCCCGGCTGAGCTCGAGCAGGCCATTGACGATGCCCGTCAGGCGGTCCACCTCCCCGATCGCGGCGTCGAGGTCGGTCCGCTGTGAGTCGGTGCCGGCCTCGCCGCGCGCGGCCTCCAAACGCAGGCGCAGACCGGTGAGCGGGGTGCGCAGCTGGTGCGAGGCATCTGCGACGAACTGCCGCTGCGATCGCAGGAGGACCGTGAGCCGCTCCGTCATCGCGTTGAACGTGCGGGAGAGGGTCTGCTGCTCGAGGCTTCCCTCCACGACCGCGCGGGTCTCAAGGTCGCCGTCGGCGACGCGCTGCGCAGCCTCCTCCAGCCGAACGATCGGGCGCGCCACGAGCCGCGCCACGAGGGCGCCCAAGAGCAGGCCGAGCGCGAGCACGACGAGCCCGATCAGCCCGAGTCCGATCCAGGTCCGGCGGACGGCGCGGTTGACGGCGGCGACACTCTGCGTCACGCGGACCGCGCCGATCGCCTTCCCGCCCTCGAGCACCGGCGCAGCGGTCGCGAGGATCTCCTTGCCGAGCGTCTGCGAATCGCGCCGGACCTGAGCGACCTCGCCGCGGAGCGCCTGCGCGATCTCCGGGCGCCCGGCGTAGGACGTTCCCTTGGGAACGATCCCGGAGGAATCGGCGATGATCGCACCTGCATCGTCGACGATCAGGACGCGACCTCGAACCGAGCGCGCAGCGCGGCGCGCCAGCGTGGCCAGATGCGCGGTACGCACCGGGTCGAGATCCGGTGCTGCACGCGCGGCGACGACCTCCGATTGTGCCCGCGCCTGCAGGCGCACCTCGGCATCAACGCGATCGCGCAGGCTGACGCCCAGTGGCACGAGCAGGGCCACGATCGCCAGCACCAGCACGTATGCCAATGCCAGCAGCAGACCGCGCCGGAGAGTTACGGCGCCTCACCCTCCTCGGCCGCGAAGCGGAAGCCGATTCCGCGAACGGTCTCGATCCAGCGCGGGCTGGCGGCGTCGTCACCGAGCTTGCGACGCAGCCACCCGATGTGCACATCAAGTGTCTTCGTCGAACCGAACCAGTTCACATCCCAAACCCGGGCCATGAGGTCGTCGCGGCTGACCACCGCGCCGGCGTGGCTTGCGAGTTCGAGCAGCAGGTCGTACTCCTTGCGGCTCAGCTCGATCTCCTCCTCGCCGAGGAAGACGCGCCTCGCCGCTCGGTCGATCCGCAGCTCATCGATCTCGAGCGGCTCGGCCTCGGCGGCGTCCTCCTGGACCAGCGGCTCGGCGGTGCGCCGCAGCACCGCGCGGATGCGCGCGATCACCTCGGCGGCGGAGAACGGCTTCACGACGTAATCGTCGGCGCCGATCTCCAGGCCGACGACGCGATCGGTCTCGGTGCCGCGCGCCGTGAGCATGATGATCGGCACGCGCGAGCGGGCGCGGATGTCACGCGCGACATCGCGACCATCGCCATCCGGAAGATTGAGATCCAGCAGGACGAGGTCCGGTTCCTCGGCCGCGAAGAGCTCCAACGCCCGCGCGACCGTCGGAGCGACCGACGCCGTGAAGCCCTCGCGCTCAAGCATCCGCGCGAACGGCTCGGCGATCGAGGTCTCGTCTTCCACCAGCAAGATGCGTGGCCCGGCCATAATTGATGAGCCTACCGGCGACCCTCAGGGCCTCGAAATGCTTTACCGAAGCTTTGCGCAGGGTTGGACTGGGGTTTCGGACCGTGGCGTCAAGGTGTGCCAATGATCAAGTTCAGCCGTAGGACCATCGCAGCAGGGACGATCACCGCGCTCGGCAGCCTCGGCGCCGTCGCAGTTGCCGCCGGCGTCCCGGGCAGCCACCCCGGCGCCGCCACGGCCGCGCCGGCTGCGGCCCCGGCCCTGGCCCCCGAGGTGCGCACCGTGGTGGTGCATCGCACAATCAAGCGCGTCAAGCACCTCCCGGCGAAGCACCCGGTCGCGCAGAGCGCAGCGGCACCGCCGCCCTCCGCGACGCCCACGTCGGATTCCACCCCTGCGGTGCAGACG
>WLNG01000076.1 GCA_009699915.1 Actinomycetota bacterium | reverse complement strand
GTTGATGCGCCCCTCGAAGTTGCGGTTGCCGGAGAGCACCGAGCAGACGGCGAGGTCGTGCTCGCTGACCGCCGCGGAGACCTCCGCCGGGAGCGGGCCGGAGTTGCCGATGCATGTGGTGCAGCCGTAGCCGACGAGGTTGAAGCCGACCGCGTCGAGGTCGTCCTGGAGGCCGGCCCGCTCGAGGTACTCGGTGACGACCTTCGAGCCCGGGGCGAGCGACGTCTTGACCCACGGCCGGCGCGTGAGACCCAGCTCGCGCGCCTTGCGGGCGAGCAGGCCGGCGGCGACCATCACGGACGGGTTCGAGGTGTTCGTGCAGCTCGTGATCGCGGCGATCACGACGTGGCCGTGAGCCAACTCGGTGGCGGTGCCGTCGGCCATCGTCACGGGGACGGTGCCGTTCCCGCGCGTGGCGGTCGAGAGCCGGGCGCGGTCCGCCTCCTGCAGGTCGCCGGAGGTCTCCGCGCCCGGCGCCGTGCTGCTGGGCGGGTCACTCGCCGGGAAGGACTCGGCGGACTCCTCGTCCTGCATGTCCACGTCCTGGACGTAGCCCTTGAGCTCGTCGCGGAAGCGCTCCTGGGCGACGCGCAGCGGCACGCGATCCTGCGGCCGGCGCGGGCCCGCGATCGACGGCTCGACGGTGCTGAGGTCGAGGGCGACGGTGTCGGTGAAGGTCGCCTCCTCGCTGTGCTCGTCGTGCCAGAGGCCCTGCTCCTTCGCGTACGCCTCGACGAGCGCGACTGTCTCGGCCGGGCGGCCGGTGAACTCGAGGTAGCGGATCGTCTCCGCATCGATCGGGAAGATCGCGCACGTCGAGCCGAACTCGGGGCTCATGTTGCCGAGCGTCGCGCGATCGGCGAGCGGCAGGCCGGCGACGCCGGGGCCGTAGAACTCGACGAACTTGCCGACGACGCCCTTGGCGCGCAGCATCTCCGTGACCGTGAGCACGAGATCCGTGGCGGTCGCGCCCTCGGGCAGGCGACCCTCGAGCCGGAAGCCGACGACCTGCGGGATGAGCATCGGCATCGGCTGGCCGAGCATCGCCGCCTCGGCCTCGATGCCGCCCACGCCCCAGCCCAGGAGGCCCAGGCCGTTGATCATCGTCGTGTGCGAATCGGTGCCGACGAGCGTGTCGGGATAGGCCTGCGGCGTGCCCTCGCCGTCCTTGACGAAGACGACGCGCGAGAGGTACTCGAGGTTGACCTGGTGGACGATGCCGGTGTCCGGCGGAACGACCTTGAAGGTCTCGAAGGCCTGCTGGCCCCACTTGAGGAACTGGTAGCGCTCGCGGTTGCGCTCGAACTCGCGCTCGGCGTTGATCGCGAAGGCGTCGGCGGTGCCGAAGGCGTCGACCTGCACCGAGTGGTCGATCACGAGCTCCGCCGGGACGAGCGGCTCGATCTTGGCCGGGTCGCCGCCGAGCTGGGCCATCGCGTCGCGCATCGCAGCGAGGTCCACGACGGCCGGCACGCCGGTGAAGTCTTGGAGCACCACGCGCGCCGGGGTGAAGGCGATCTCCGTGCTGGGCTGCGCCTTCGCGTCCCACGAGGCGAGCGCCTCGATGTCGTCCGCCGTCACGGAGCCGTTGCCCTCCGTGCGCAGGAGGTTCTCCAGCAGGATCTTCAGCGAATACGGCAGCCGGGCAACGTCGAAGCGCTCCTGGAGCGCGTCGAGGCGGAAGATCTCATACGACCGGTCGCCGACCTGAAGGTCGGACCGGGAACCGAAGCTGTTGGCGGACATGGGTGGGCTACTTGAGCAGCGCGTCGATCGCGGCCCGCAGACCCTTGTCGTCGGTCGGCGTGATGCTGAGTTTCTCGAGCGTGCCGCCGGTCTCCCCGATCAGGAACGACGGGGTGCTGTTCATGCCGTACTTGCCGGCAAGCGCCTGCGCCTCGGCCGACGGCAGCTTCGCCTTCGGGGTGGCCGCAAATTGCTTGGCAGCGGCGACGTCCATCCCGGCCGCCTTGTAGAGGCCGTCGAGGAAAGACTCGGTCACGTAGCCCGTGTTCTCCGGCCCTTGGTTGCGGTAGAAGAGATCGGTGAAGTCCCACTCGTGGTTCTGTGCGCCTGCGGCGGCACCGCCCTGTGCGGCCTTCTCGGAATCTGGCCCGATGAAGGCCAGCGTGCGCAGCTCGAGCCGGAGCTTCCCGGGGCGCACGTAGTCGTTGATGATCACCGGCAGCGTCGTCAGCGCGAACTCCTTGCAGAACGGGCACTGGTAGTCGTTGAACTCGACGAGCGTGACCTTCGCCTTCGGGTCGCCGAGGAAGCGCCCTTCCTGCGGAATGCCTTCGAGCATCGCCTTGCTGTCGGCGACCCCCTGGACCGGCGTGCCGGCCTTGCTCGAGCCGCTCGAGGCCTTGTCTTTCCCGCCCCCACCGGAGCTGACGATGATCACGACGGCGACCGCGACGACGGCGACCGCGACAACCGCGGCGAGGATGATGTTGCGCCGCTTGGCGGCGTCACCGCCGCCGGCGCCGGAGGTGGACTTGGGGCTTTTCGAGCTCATGACCGCGGATTCTCGCACGATGCGCAACCGGTGGCGCAGCCGGGGCCGGGCATCGATGCCGCGACGCGCCGCGGCTGACCCCTGCCGCCATGCTGGCCCGTATGCAGAGAACATGTCCTCCGCCGACGTCCTCACGCTCCCCGCGGCCGATCGCAAGGCCGATCACCAGTTCATTGAGCCGACTGTCAGCCGACCGAACGTAGTTCGCATCTAGGTCGGAATGCGATCTTTTTCGCGTGAGTCCCGCTTGTTTCGAAGCGGGGGCGGCCGGGAGACGCCGCGCGCCGGTGTGGGAAGCGCGCAGGGCGATGGGCCGATGCGCGTGGACGGGAGCGACGGGACTCGAACCCGCGACCTCCGGCGTGACAGGCCGGCGCTCTAACCAACTGAGCTACGCCCCCGGGCGCCCGCGCAGTATGACAAGTCGGCACACCGATGCGTCACCAGACCAGCACCCCGCAGGTAATCTGGCCGGGTGATCGAATCGCCGCCAACCCTTCCCGAGGGGCCGATCGCGACGATCCTGGGCGATCTGCGAAACGAGCGCTCCGCGACCGTCCCCTTCCCGCCCGGCGAGACCTCCTTCAGCATGCGGCGCACGCAGTCGTTCATGCGCGATCCTATGTCCTGGATGCTCGATGGCTACGAGCGCTTCGGCCCGGTCTACACGCTGCGGATCTTCCACCACAACGTGGTGATGATGCTCGGGCCGGAGGCCAACCACCACATCCTCGTCTCCCACGCCCACAACTTCTCCTGGCGCGACGGCCACCTGCGCGATCTGGCCGCCCTGATGGGCGACGGGCTGCTGACGACCGACGGCCCGTACCACCGCGCGCACCGCAAGATGATGCTCCCGGCCTTCCACCGCGAGCGCATCCGTGCCGCGACCGCCGTGATCGAGAACGAGGTCGCGCGCGCGATGGGCGCCTTCGAGCCCGGGGCGGTGATCGACCTCTATGACTGGGCGCGCAACATCTCGCTGCGGGTGGCGATGCGCGCGCTCTTCGGCCTCGACCCGGACCGCGTGGATACGCGCGGCATGGACGCGGCCGACGAGTTCGAGCGGGCGCTCTCCTTCCATGCGCAGAACATCTACGGCCAGCTCGCACGCGGGCCGGGCACGCCGTACTCGCGGCTGCTGAAGAGCCGGGCGCGGCTCGATGCACTCCTGTACGAGGAGATCGACCGGCGCCGCGATGACGGCGGCGGCAAGGAGGACCTGCTGTCGCTGCTGGTGCAAGCGACCGACGAGGACGGCGAGCCCCTCCCCACGGAGCAGATCCGCGACGAGGTGATGACGCTGATGTTCGCGGCCCACGACACGACCACGTCGACCATCTCCTTCCTCTTCCTCGAGCTCGCGCGCAACCCGGAGCTCGCCGAGGACCCCGGCATCACGGTGGACATGCTGCTGGAGGAGACGCTGCGCATGTACCCGCCCGCCTACGTCGGGCCGCGGCTCTCGCGCGAGCCGTTCGAGTTCGCAGGGATCCCGGTGCCAGGCCGCGCGCACATCCACTACTCGTCCTACGCCAGCCATCACCTGCCCGACGTCTGGCCAGAGCCGGAGCGCTTCGACCCCTACCGGTTCACACCGGAGGGCAAGGCCGCGATGCGCAAGGGGCAGTACGTCCCGTTCGGCGGTGGATCGCGCACCTGCATCGGCATGCGCTTCGGAGAGGCCGAGATCCGCGTGATTGCGCGCGCGATCCTCGAACGCTGTCGCCTGGACACGCTGCCCGGCCACCGCCTGGTGATGCGCACCGCGCCGACGCTGTCACCGCGTGGCGGCCTGCCGATGGTCGTGCGCCGCGCGGCTCCCGCCGCTGTGCTCAGCGCGACGCTCTAGGCGCCCGGCGGCGGAACACTGCCGCCCGGCCGCTCACCCGGAGGCGACTGGCCGGGTCCGGGTGCCGGCTCGATCGCGGGCGCGGGTGGCTGCGGCGCCTCGAAGGCCGTGGGTGTCACGGGCTCGGGCGCCGCCGCGGGTGTCGGGCGCTCCGCAGGCGTCGGGCGCTCCGGGACCTGCGGCGCGTCCGGAGTCACGTAGCCGAGGATCACGCCGGTGGGGGGCGAGAGCACCTGCTCGCCGTGCGCCTCACGCAACGCGAAGTAGAGGACGCCCTGGACGAGCGCCTGCAGCGGCGCGAGCGCCACCGAGATCACCAGCAGGACGATGAAGAGCAGCGCGAAGGAGTCACCGATCGCCCCGATCGAACCGAGCACCAGCGCGGCCACGAACATGATCGCGACGATCGCGACGAGGACGAAGAGCACCTGCCACCCGTTGCCGCGCACGAGCTCGCGGCTTCGACCGAGTGCCTGCAGCGGGCCCATGCCCTCGAGCACGACCGCCGGAGCGGCGATCGACCAGATGACGATCAGGAAGAGGCCCGGGATGACGAACAGGAGCAGCCCGATGCCGACGGCGATCCCCGCGATCACGCCGAGCAGGAAGAGCGGGAAGAGCACCGGCCCGACGGCCCTCAGGAGCTGCTCCGGAGAGGCGTCGAGCTTGCCGTCCTCGTGCACGTCCTGGACCGCCTTCACCGCGATTCCGGCGAACCAGAGGCTCGCGATCCACTGCATGACGTTGCCGAGGACCTGGAAGAAGGTGCCGTCGATCGCGCCGACGACCGCGACGGGCAGGAAGAGCAGAATCGCGAGCGGCAGCAGCACCCGCGCCGTCTTGCCGTAGGTGTCGAAGACCTTCGTGAGCACTGCTGCGACGTCGATCCTTCTTTGCGTCATCGGTATTCGCTCCTGGATGGGGTCACAGCGCCGGAACGCCTTCGGGAAGCTTCGCGATCGCCGCCTGCATCTCCTCTTCGGAGAATTCGGGGTCCTCGAGATTGCCTGCGAGGTACGCGTCATACGCTGCCAGATCGAAGTTCCCGTGGCCGCAGAGGCCGAACAGGATGACGCGCTCCTCTCCAGCCTCCTTGGCGGCGAGCGCCTCCTGAATCGTGGCGCTGATCGCGTGCGTGGGCTCCGGCGCGGGGATGATTCCCTCGGCACGGGCGAACTGCACGCCCGCGGCGAAGGTCTCGCTCTGGCGGTAGGCGCGCGCCTCGACGAGCCCCTGATGGACGAGCGCCGAGACGAGCGGCGAATCGCCGTGGTAGCGCAGGCCGCCCGCGTGGACCGGCGGCGGCACGAAATCGTGCCCCAGCGTGTACATCGGCATCAGCGGGGTCAGGCCCGCCGTGTCGCCGTAGTCGTAGGCGTAGACGCCCTTGGTGAGCGTCGGGCAGGCCGCAGGCTCGGCGCCGATGAAGCGCGTCTTCGCCCCCTGCCGCAGGTTGCGCCGCAGCCACGGGAAGGCGAGGCCGCCGAAGTTCGACCCGCCGCCGACACAGGCGATCACGACGTCCGGCTCCTCACCGGCCATCTCCATCTGGGCGATCGTCTCCTGCCCGATGACCGTCTGATGCAGGAGGACATGGTTGAGCACCGAGCCGAGCGCGTAGTTCACGTCGTCGTGCTGGGCGGCGATCTCGACCGCCTCGGAGATAGCGATGCCCAATGAGCCGGTGTCGTGCTGCGCGTTCGCGCGGCCCGCCTCGGTCAGCTGCGATGGCGAGCGGTGCACCGTCGCGCCCCACGTCTCGATCATCGAGCGGCGGTAGGGCTTCTGGTCGTAGGAGGAGCCGACCATGAAGATCTCGCACTCCAGGCCGAACATCTGGCAGGCGAAGGAGAGCGACGACCCCCACTGTCCTGCGCCGGTCTCCGTCGTGAGTTTGCGGATCCCCGCCTTCGCGTTCGCGTAGGCCTGCGGGATCGCGGTGTTCGGCTTATGCGAGCCGGACGGCGAGCCGCCCTCGTATTTGTAGTAGATGTGCGCGGGCGTACCGAGCGCCTGTTCAAGGCGGTGCGCGCGATAGAGCGGCGTCGGACGCCAGAGCTTGTACGCCTCGCGCACCTCCTCGGGGATCTCGATCTCCGGCTCGGCGGAGACCTCCTGGAGGATCAGCGACTCGGGGAAGATCGCGAGCAGATCCTGCGGACCGGCAGGCTCCTTCGTCGCGGGATTGAGCGGCGGCAGCGGCTCGCCCGGAAGGTCGGCCATGAGGTTGACCCAGTGGGTGGGGATGCGATCTTCGGTCAGTAGGAACTTTGTCGTCTGCGGCATTGACGGATCGTATCC
>WLNG01000075.1 GCA_009699915.1 Actinomycetota bacterium | reverse complement strand
GCGGGCAGCGGCCTGCCCGGAACCGAGGTCGATCCCGCGATCCTCGACCGGATCTCCGGTCTGGGCAGCGGAACACGGACGCTGGCGGTCTACGAGCAGCGCTGGGCTGCGCCCGCCGGGCCGCTTGCGCTCTACCTGCACGGCGTAGCCGATCCGGGCAATATCGGCACGATCCTGCGCTCGGCGCTCGCCTTCGGGGCGTCATGCGTCGTGCTCGGACCCGGCTGCGCCGACGCCTTCGGGCCGAAGGCGGTGCGTGCGAGCATGGGCGCGATCTTCAGCGTCCCGCTGGCGCGGGCGGACGGCCCCGACGGCCTTCCGGGCCGCAGCATCGCACTCGCTGCGCGGGCCGGTGCGCCATTGTCCGGGCCACTCGCCGGCGATGTCACGCTGCTGGTGGGCGCCGAGCGGACCGGGCTGCCGGCCGAGCTCCTCGCCGCCGCCGACGAGGTCCGGGAGATCGCGATCCACAGCGAGTCGCTGAACGCCGCGATGGCCGCCACCGTCGCCCTCTATGAACTGACTAGGGTCCAACACGGATGATCGAGCGGATCGGACAAATCCGGGCCGAGGCCGAGGCTGCGATCTGCGCCGCGGGGACCACCGCGGGGCTCGAGGAGTTGCGCGTGCGCTACCTCGGCCGGAAGGCTGAGCTGCCGAACCTCCTGCGCGGGGTGGCCGAGCTCGACCCGCAGGAGCGGGGGGCTGTCGGCCGGGCCGCGAACGAGACACGGCAGGCGCTCGAGACGCTGATCACCGATCGGGGGGCGCAGCTTGAGCTCGGCGAGCTGCGCGAGCGGCTGGCCGGCGATCGGGTTGACGTCACGCTGCCCGCGACGCCTCCGGCACCGGTCGGCCGGCTGCACCTGCTCACCGCCACCCGGCGGGAGATCGAAGATGTCTTCTGCGGGCTGGGCTTCACCGTGGTGGAGGGCCCCGAGGTCGAGTTCGTCCACTACAACTTCGACGCGCTCAACCATGACCCAGCGCATCCGGCCCGGGCGCGGACCGACACGTTCTACGTCGAAGCGCCGGCCGACCCGCACGGGGGAGAGGTGCTCCTGCGCACCCACACCTCGCCGATGCAGATCCGCGCGATGGAGCAGCAGCCACCACCGATCGCGATCATCGTCCCGGGGCGGGTCTATCGGCGCGACAGCGATGCGACGCACACGCCGCAGTTCCATCAGATCGAGGGTCTCGCCGTCGGCGAGGACGTGACGCTCGCCGACCTGAAGGGCACGCTGCTGGCGTTCGCGAAGGCGATCTTCGGCGACGAGCGCGAGATCCGGCTGCGGCCGCACTTCTTCCCGTTCACCGAACCGAGCGTCGAGGCCGACGTCTCCTGCTTCATGTGCGCAGATGCCGACGCGCATGCTCCGCGCTGCCCGCTCTGCAAGGGGACCGGCTGGCTCGAAATCCTCGGCTCGGGGATGGTCGATCCGAACGTCCTCGGAGCGGTGCGCGAGCACGGCTACGACCCCGAGCGCCATCAGGGCTTCGCGTTCGGTCTCGGCGTCGAGCGGATCGCGATGCTCAAGCACGCGGTCCCCGACCTGCGCCTCTTCTACGACAACGACCTGCGCTTTCTGCGCCAGTTCGGCTGAGGGACCGTCATGCAGCTGCCCCTCTCCTGGCTCCACGACTACATCCGGCCCGAGATCGACGTGCGTCAGCTCGCCGATCGCTTGGCGATGACCGGAACCGAGGTCGACCGGATCACGCATCACGGCGTTCCCGCGGCCGACGGCTTCGTCGTGGGCAAGGTGCTGACCGCCGAGCCGCATCCGGACGCCGACCGTCTGCGGGTCTGCAGCGTCGAAGTGGGCGATGGTGAGCCGCGGACGATCGTCTGCGGCGCGCCGAACGTCGCCGCCGGTCAGACGGTCGCCGTCGCCTGTCCCGGAGCGGTGATGCCGGACGGGACCAAGCTCGGCAAGGCGAAGCTGCGGGGCGTCGTCTCGCTCGGGATGATCCTCGCCGAGGACGAGCTCGGCCTCGGTGCCGGTCACCGGGGAATCATGATCCTCGACGACGCGCTCGCTGCCGGCACGCCGCTCGGCGACGTGCTGCCGATCAGCGAAGAGGTCCTGGAGCTGGAGATCACGCCCAATCGGCCCGACTGCCTCGGCGTCTACGGCGTCGCACGCGAGGTCCACGCCGCCACCGGCGCGCCGCTCGCTCCCGCGCCGTGGAGCGAGGATCCCGGGGCGATCGGCGAGGGCGCACCGGCAGGCATCGAGGTCGTCGTTGAGTCGCCCGAGCTCTGCCCGCGGTTCACCGGGCGGGTCTTCGAGGGCGTGACGATCGGCGATTCTCCGCTGTGGCTCAAGGGCCGGCTGATGGCGGCCGGGCAGCGGCCGATCAACAACGTCGTCGACATCACGAACTACGTGATGCTGCTGACCGGACATCCGCTGCACGCCTTCGATCTCGACCGGATCGCCGGTGGGCGGCTCGTCGTGCGCGCCGCCGGGGACGGGGAGACGATGGCCACGCTCGACGGTCAGGAGCGCATCCTCGACGCGGGCATGTGCCTGATCGCCGACGGCGACGGCCCGACCTCGCTCGCCGGCGTAATGGGCGGCCAGCGGTCCGAGGTCGAGCAGGACACGACGCGGGTGCTGCTCGAGGTCGCGACCTGGGACGGTCCGAGTATCCACCGGACCGCATCGCGGCTGGGCCTGCGCAGCGAGGCCTCCGCCCGGTTTGAGAAGGGGCTCGCTCCGGAGGGCTGCATGGAGGCTCAGGCGGTCGCGACCCGGCTGATGCTCGAGCTCACCGGTGCGCGGCTCGTTCCAGGGACGCTCGACGTCGGCTCCGCCGGCGTGCAGGCGCCGGTGATCCGGCTGCGGGACGCTCGGGTTAGCGGCCTGCTCGGCACCGAGATCCCGCGGGCGCGGTCGGCAGAGATCCTGACCGCGCTTGGCTTCATCTGTTCCGAGGCGCAGGATGGGCTAGACGTGTCCGTGCCCCACTGGCGGCGCGGCGAGGTGACGCGCGAGGCCGACCTCATCGAGGAGGTCGCGCGGATCGACGGCGTCGACGCCCTGCCGGCGACGCTGCCGCTCAACCGGACCGGCCTGCCCGGGCGGCTCGCGCACGCGCAACGGCTGCGGCGGCGGGCCGAGGACACGCTTGCGGGGCTGGGGCTGCTGGAGATCGTCGGCTGGTCGTTCGCGGCGCCGGATCTTCCGGACCGGCTGCTGGCGCCCGTAGGCGACCCGCTGCGCGATCTCGTCGTGCTTGAGAACCCGATGTCTGCAGAGCAGTCGGTCCTGCGGTCGAGCATGGCCGGCTCGTTGCTCGACGCGGCCGCCTTCAACCGTGACCGGGGCCAGCCCGACCTTGCGATCTTCGAGTCCGGCGCCGTCTACCGGCGGGGGGGCGGCGCCCTCCCGGAGGAGCACCACGCGCTCGGGGCGCTGCTGACGGGGGCGGTACGGACTGCCACCTGGGCCGAACCCGATCCGCCGCGGGCCGATGTCTTTGCCGTCAAGGGGCTCGCGGAGGCCGTGCTCGGCGCGCTGCGGGTGCCCTTCACCGTACGGGCGGGTGAGCGCCCCTTCCTGCATCCCGGGCGGGCCGGTGAGATGCTCAGCGGGGAGGTCGTGCTCGGCGTTTTCGGCGAGCTGCATCCGGCCGCCGCAGCCAACTGGGGCTTTGAGGAGCCGGTCGCCTTGCTGCTGCTTGATCTGGGGAAGGCGATCGCCGCTGCGCCGGAGGTCCCCGCTTATGCGGATCTGACGACCTTCCCCGGGATGCGGCAGGATCTCGCCGTGATCGTCAGTGAGGATGTGCCCGCGGCGCAGGTCGCTGAGCTCGTGCGCCGGACGGGCGGCGAGCTCGTCGCGCACGCCGAGGTCTTCGACGTCTACCGCGGAGAGCAGGTGGGTGAGGGACGCACGTCGCTCGCCCTGCACCTCGAGTTCCGCGCCGCCGATCGGACGCTCACCGATGATGACGTCGCGCCGGTGCGCGAGCGGATCGTCGCGGCCATTCGGGACGAACTTGGGGGTGAGCTGCGTGGCTGATCAGACACCGATCCGGATTCTCGTCGCCGGCGCCTCCGGGTATGCCGGCGCGCTCGCGGCACGGCTGGTCCACTCGCACCCGCGGCTCGATCTGGCCGCCGCCACCTCGCGTTCCGACGCGGGCCGGCGGCTGTCCGAGCTCTATCCCCATCACCGTCTTGACGTGGTGCTCGAGGAACTCGATCTCGAGCGGCACGCGGACGTGGATGCGGCGATCGTCGCGTACCCCCACGGCGCCGCCAGTGCGCTGGTCGCCGCGCTGCGCTCGCGCGGGGTGCGCGTGGTCGACCTCAGCGCCGACTTCCGGCTCAGCGATCGGGCGGTCTACGAGCAGTGGTATGTCCCGCATGAGGCCCCTGAGCTGCTGCCCGAGGCCGTCTACGGCCTGACGGAGCTGCATCGCAGCGCGATCGCCGGTGCCGACCTCGTCGCCAATCCCGGCTGCTTCCCGACGGCGGCGCTGCTCGCCCTCGCGCCGCTCGCCCGGGCGGGGCTGATCGCCGATGTCGTCATCGACGCGAAGACCGGCGTCAGCGGCGCGGGACGCGCCGCGACCGACACGACGCACTTCGTCTCGGTCACCGAGAACATCCTCCCGTACAAGATCGGTGGGCACCGCCACACGCCGGAGATCGAGCAGGGGATCGCGCTGCTCGGAAGCCCGGCCGCGGTGACCTTCGTCCCGCACCTGGTGCCGGTCGATCAGGGCGAACTGACGTCGTGTTACGTCATGCCCACCGCTGCGCTCGGTCAGGCCGAACTCGACGGGCTCTACGCCCAGGCATACGCCGGCGAGCCGTTCGTTGAGATGGTCGCAAGCGCTCCGGGAACGCATGACGTGCGTGGAACGAATCTCTGCCGGATCCATGTCCATGCCGAGGAGCGCACCGGGCGCGTGCTCGTTTTCGCGGCGATCGACAACCTCTGGAAGGGCACGTCATCGCAGGCGATCCAGAACCTGAACCTCATGTTCGACCTCCCCGAGACGATGGGCATCGAGCCGTGAGCTTCGGCGGCGCACCAGCTCCGGGCTTCAGCACGCGCTGGACGCCCCTGCCGCAAGGCGTCGCGCTCGCAGCCGATCCCGACGTGCTGCCCGCCGGCTTTCGGGCCGGCGGCTTGGCGGCGGGGATCAAGCCGTCCGGCGGGATCGACGTCGGGCTGCTCGTATGCGATGAGTCCGCGGTGACCAGTGCCGCGCGATTCACCCGGTCCGGTACGCAGGCCGCGCCGGTGCTCGTCACACGCGAGCACACCCGGCTCGACGCAATCCGTACGGTCGTCGTCAACAGCGGCAACGCGAACGCGGCCACCGGCGCCCAGGGCTACCAGCAGGCGGCGAAGATGCAGGGCGCCGCGGCGATGACCTCCGGCGTCGGCGAGGACCAGGTCGCCGTCTGCTCGACCGGCGTGATCGGCCAGCAGCTCGACGCGGGCAAGGTCGTCGCTGGCCTTGCGGCCCTGCGCGAGCGGCTCGCGCCGGACGGACTAGTGGATTTCCAGCGGGCGATCATGACGACCGACCTCTTCGAGAAGCGGGCGGCGCTTGAGGTAACGCTTCCGAGCGGGCCGGTCGTGCGGCTCAGCGCGCAGGCGAAGGGCGCCGGGATGATCCAGCCGAGCTTCGCGACGATGCTCTGCTTCGTGCAGACCGACGCCGCGCTCTCCGTGCAGACCGCCGACCTGCTGCTGGGCGTCTGCGTCCAGCGCAGCTTCGATCGAATCTCCGTCGACGGCCAGCTCTCCACCAATGACACCGTCATCCTGCAGGCGTCGGGCGCCAGCGGTGTGACGATCGAGCCGGAGAGCCCCGACGAGCTGCGCTTCGGCGAGGCGCTCGACACGCTGCTGCGGCATCTCGCGCTGCTGATCGTCCGCGACGGCGAGGGATCGGTGCGGACCGGCCGGGTCATCGTGCGCGGTGGGCATGGTCCCAACGTCGAGCGGGCAGCGCGGGCGGTCGCGAACTCGCCGCTGGTCAAGACGGCGCTCCACGGCGGCGACCCGAACTGGGGCCGGATCGTCCAGGCGGTCGGGATGGCCTTGGTGGATACGGCGCCGCTGCCGGTGGACGTCGCAATCGAGGGCGTCCAGGTCTGCGTCGCCGGCCAGGCAGTGCCCTTCGATCAAGGGGATCTGGCCGCGCGCGTCGAAGCCGACGAGGTGGAGTACGTCATCGGCCTGCCCGGGGACGGTTTTGAGACCGAGGTCTTCTTCAGCGACCTGGGACATGAGTACATCCGCATCAATGCCGAGTACACGACCTGAGCAACGAGCGACATGACCCCGATCCAACCGCACGGCGACATCGGCACCCTCCTCGAGGCGCTGCCCTACATCCGGGAGTTCCACGGCCGCACGGTCGTGATCAAGTACGGCGGCGCCGCGATGGAGGACCCGGCGCTGCGCGAGGATTTCGCGCGCGACATCGTGCTGCTCAAGTACGTCGGGATGAACCCGGTAGTCGTCCACGGCGGCGGCCCGGAGATCACGGCCGTGATGGAGCGGCTCGGCCTGCCCGTCGAGTTCCGTGGGGGGCTGCGCGTCACCGACGCCGAGACGGTCGAGATCGCCAAGATGGTGCTGATCGGCAAGGTCAACACCGACATCGTCGCGCGCATCGGGCGTTACGGGCAGCCGGCTGTCGGGCTCTC
>WLNG01000074.1 GCA_009699915.1 Actinomycetota bacterium | reverse complement strand
GGGATCACCTGGTACGCCCAGGACGCACTCGGCGAGGTCGTCTTCTTCGACCCGCCGGCGCCGGGCACCGTCTTGACTGCTGGGGTTTTCTACGCGGAGGTCGAGTCGGTGAAGGCGGTCAGCGAGGTGATCGCACCGCTCTCCGGCGAGGTGATCGAAGTCAACGAGGCGCTCGGCGATGGTCCCGAGGCGATCAACGACGATCCATATGGCGCCGGCTGGATGGTGAAGGTCCGCCTGTCCGACCCCTCCGAGTCGGGTGCGTTGCTCGACGCGGCCGCCTACGAGAGTCTGCTCGGCTGAGCCTGTGAGTCGCTACACGGCTGTCACACAAGACGATCTGCGCGAGATGCTCGCGACGATCGGCGTCGCCTCGATCGACGAGCTCTTCGAGCAAGTGCCCGAGAGTCTGCGGCTCGGCCGGGAGCTCGACATCCCCACGGGGCTTCCCGAGCAGGCCGTCTACGCCCACCTGCGCGATCTCGCGGCCCGCAACACCTCGGCGGAGGACGAGATCACCTTCCTCGGCGCCGGGATGTACGACCACTACGTGCCGGCGATCATCGACATGCTGATGGGCCGCTCGGAGTTCCTCACGCCGTATACGCCCTACCAGCCGGAGATCAGCCAGGGCGGCCTGCAGGTGATGTTCGAATACCAGACCGCGATCAGCGAGCTCACCGGGCTGCCGGTCTCCAACGCCTCCGTCTATGAGGGCCCGAGCGCCGTCGCGGCCGCCGGCTACCTGGCGAAGCTCGCCAACGGCAAGACCAAGTTCGTCGTCTCGCGTGGCCTGCACCCGCACAGCCGCGAGACGCTCCTGACATGCGCGCACGGATATGACATCGAGGTCGTGGAGGTGCCGCTGCGGGACGGCGTCACCGATCCCGACGCGTGGGCGGCCGCGATCGACGGGGACACCTCAGCGGTCTTCTTCCAGCAGCCGAACTTCCTTGGCGCGGTCGAGGATGCGAAGGCGCTCGCGGACATCGCCAAGGATTCTCCGGCCGTCGTCGTCGGCTCGTACGATCCGATTCCGCTGGGCATCCTCGCGCCGCCCGGCGAGTGCGGCGTGGACGTCGCCGTCGGCGAAGGCCAGACGCTCGGCAACCGCTTGGACTTCGGCGGTCCCTCATTCGGCTTCTTCGCCGCGACGGAGGCCTACCTGCGGCGCATGCCGGGCCGGATCGCCGGTGAGACGCGTGACGTCGACGGTCGCCGCGGCTTCGTGCTCACGCTGCAGACGCGTGAGCAGCACATCCGCCGCGAGAAGGCGACGTCGAATATCTGCACCTCGCAGGCGCTGAACGCCCTCGCCGGAGTGGTGTACCTCGGCTGGCTGGGGCGCGAGGGCCTGGTGGAGCTCGGCGAGCTGCTGCTCCAGCGCACGGCATATGCGCGCGAACGCCTCGCGGCGCTCGACGGCGTCGCGGCCCTCCACGAGCAGCCGGTCGTGCGCGAGTTCGCGCTCGCGCTCGACGTCGACGGGCTCGAAGGCGTGCGCCGGGTGATCGGCCGCTGCCAGGACGCCGGGGTGAACCCGGGCTACGCACTAGGGCAGGCGTACGAGGAGCATCCGACCGGCCTGCTCGTCGCGATCACCGAACAGCGCACCCGCGCGGACATCGATCGCCTCGCCGAGGTCCTCGAGCAGGCTCTCGTGGCGGAGCGGGCCGGCGCCGCAGCACGGGAGGTGCGCGCATGAGCGAGATGCTCGGGGCCACGCCGATGCAGCGCGAGCCCGCCGTCACGATCTTCGAGAAGGGCGCCGCCGGTCGCAGGGCCTTCGTGGCGCCGGAGTCCGGTGTCCCGCAGCGCGACCCCGAGGAGCTGCTCGAGCCGCGCCTGCGCCGTCGCACGCCGGCGGCGCTCCCGCAGGTCTCCGAGCCCGAGCTCGTGCGGCATTACGTGCGGGTCAGCCGCCGGAACTTTGATCTGGACAGCGGCTTCTATCCGCTCGGCTCATGCACGATGAAGCACAACCCGCGCCTGCATGAGCGCGTCGCCGCGCTCCCGGGGCACGCCCGGCTGCACCCGTTGCAGGACCCGCAGCATGCGCAGGGCGCGCTTGAGCTCATGTGGAATCTCGAGCAGGCGCTCGGTGAGGTCGCCGGTCTGCCGCACGTCGCGCTGCAGCCGTCGGCTGGCTCGCACGGCGAGCTCGCGGGTGTGCTGCTGACCCGCGCCTACCACGAGGCTCGCGGCGAGCACCGCACGAAAGTGCTGACGCCCGACACGGCGCACGGAACAAACCCCGCGACGGTGACGATGGCGGGGTATGAGGTCGTGAAGGTCGGCACGAACCCGGACGGCGGTGTGGACATCGACGACCTGCGCTCGAAGGTTGACGACCAGGTCGCCTGCCTGATGCTCACGAACCCGAACACGCTCGGGCTCTTCGACCCCAACATCGAGGAGATCGCACGGCTGGTGCATTCGGTCGGCGCGACGCTCTACTACGACGGGGCGAACCTCAACGCGGTGATGGGACGCTCGCGCCCCGGCGACATGGGCTTCGACATCGTCCATTACAACCTGCACAAGTCCTTCACCCAGCCACACGGCGGCGGCGGGCCGGGCGCCGGGCCGATCGCGGTGAGCGATCGGATCGAGCCATTCCTCCCGCGGCCGGTGATCACGCGCACCGAGACGCCGGACGGCGCGGTCTTCGATCTCGACCATGATCGCCCGCAGTCGATCGGCCGCCTGCGCGGCTTCCAGGGCAACTACGGCGTCTTCGTGCGCGCCTACGCCTACATCTGCTCGCTCGGCTCGGACGGGCTGCGCGACGCGAGCGAGATCGCGGTGCTGAACGCGAACTATCTGTTGGCGCGCCTGCGCGAGCTCTGCGGCGAGGACCTGCCGCTCGCATTCGGCGAGCGCTGCATGCACGAGTTCGTCCTCTCGTCGACCCCGCTCAAGAAGGCGACGGGCGTGCGAACACTCGATCTGGCCAAGCGCCTGCTCGACCACGGCTTCCATCCGCCGACCGTCTACTTCCCGCTGCTGGTGGACGAGGCGCTGCTGATCGAGCCGACCGAGACCGAGACCAAGGAGACCATGGACGCCTTCGCGCAGGCGCTCGCCGAGATCGTGCGCGAGGCCCACGTCGACCCCTCGATCGCGCAGAACGCGCCCTATACGACGCCGGTTCGCCGGCTGGACGAGGCCGCGGCAGCCAAAACGCCGGTCATCCGCCAGCCTGCTGCCTGACGAGTGGCCGGTCGCGGACGGTAGCCTCGGCGCCTCATGCGCATCTTCAGCGGCATCCAGCCCACCGGACGCAAGCACCTCGGCAACTACATCGGGGCGATCCGCCAGTACGTCGAGGGACAGGAGCGCTCCGCCGCCAGCGGTCACGACAGCCTCTACTGCATCGTCGACCTGCACGCGATCACGGTCGCTTACGAGCCCACCGAGCTGCGCGAGCGCACGTACGACACGCTTGCGATCCTCGTTGCGGCGGGGCTCGATCCACAGCGCTCGATCCTCTTCCGTCAGGCCGACGTGCAGGAGCACGCCGAGCTCTGCTGGCTGCTCTCGTCGGTCACGGCACTCGGCGAGCTCAATCGCATGCACCAGTTCCGCGACAAGTCGCTCGCCCAGCGCGAGCTGGTCTCGGCGGGACTGCTCTTCTACCCGGTCCTGCAGGCCGCCGACGTGCTCGCCTACCGCGCCGGCGAGGTGCCGGTCGGCGAGGACCAGCGCGAGCACCTGGAGCTGATGCGCGACATCGCGCGGCGCTTCAACGCCCGCTTCGGCGGCGAGCGCGAGATCCTCGTCGTGCCGGAGCACCGCATCCCGGCGGTCGGGGCGCGCATCATGGATCTGCAGGATCCGACGCGCAAGATGTCGACGACCGGTGGCAGCGAGGAGGGGACCGTCTACGTCCTCGATGACGCGAAGACGATCGAAAAGAAGGTCAAGCGCGCCGTGACCGACTCCGAGGACCCGCCGGTCATCCGGCGCGGACCGGACAAGCAGGGTGTGACGAACCTTGTCGACATCCTTGCGGCCTGCACCGGGCGCGAGCCCGACGCGGTGGCGGCGGAGTTCGCGCAGGCTCGCGGCTACGGGGATCTCAAGGCGGCGGTCGCCGAGGCGGTGATCGCCGAGCTCACGCCGGTGCGCGAGCGCTACGCCGATCTGCGCAGCGATGAGCGAGCGCTTGAGGAGATCCTCGGGGCAGGCGCCGCGCGAGCGCGGGAGATCGCCCGCGCGACGCTCGCCGAGGTGCGCGCGGCGATGGGCGTCGGCCCAGCCGCTTAGACGACAGGCCCATCCGATCCGGGGGGTAGCGTCCCGCCCGTGATCGCCGCCGAGCTCGAGCTGGACCTCGAGGTCTTCACCGGGCCTTTCGACCTCCTCCTGACCCTCGTCCTGCGCGAGGAAGTCGACCTGCTCGAAGTCGAGCTCGCCGACGTCGTCGTCTCCTACCTCGACGTGCTCGAGGCTCGCGGCGAGCTGGATCTCGAGGTGGCCACCGAGTTCCTCGTGCTGATCGCCGCGCTGCTCGAGCTGAAGTCGCGGCTGATGCTGCCGCGCGCCGAGGAGGATCTGCTCGACGATCTCGAGCCCGGTGAGGCCGCCGAGGAGCTTGTGGCGCGCATGCTGGAGGCGCGGCGCTACCGCCAGGCCGCCGACTACCTGCAGAGCCGTCTGGCCGATGAGCGTGGCCATCACTTCCGACTCGCGCCGCCGCCTGCCTTCCTGCGCCGCACCACGCTTGATCTTTCGACAGCGGTCTACCGGCCCGCCCAACTCGGCCAGGCGATCGGCCAGCTCCTGCGCACGCCGCCGCCGCTGGACCTGCGCCATGTCGGCGCGCCGCGCGTCAATGTCTCCGAGCGGCTGCGGCATCTGCGCGAGCTGCTGCGCCGCGGGGTCGTGTCTTTCGACGAGGCGGTGGCCGGGGCCGATCGCATGACCGTCGCGGTCACGCTGTTCGCGCTGCTGGAGCTCTACAAGCAGGGCGAGGCGACGTGGGCACAGGAGATCGCCTTCGGGCCGATCGCCATCACTCCCGCAGCGATCCCCGCCGCGGAGCTACGCGTGGTCGGAGAGGCCGCGTGAGCGAGCTCTGCCGGGCGATCGAGGCGCTGCTCTTCCTCAGCCCGGAGCCGGTCGTCACCTCGGCGCTGGCTGAGGCGACCGGCCACAGCGCCGAGGAGGTGTCGGCTGCGCTCGAGGAGCTCGGGCGCTCCTGCGCTCCAGGTGAGCGCGGGCTTGTGCTGCGCGAGCTCGCCGGCGGCTGGGTGCTGGCGAGCGCTCCCGAGCACGACGAGGCCGCGCGGGCCCTGCTCGCGAGGCCGCGCACGCCGGCGCTCACGCCCGCTCAGGCGGAGACGCTGTCGATCGTCGCCTACCTGCAGCCCATCTCGCGGCCGGAGATCACTCGCATCCGCGGCGTGGCCGCCGACTCGGCCACGAACACGCTGCTCGAGCGCGGCCTGATCGAAGAGTCCGGCCGGTCGCAGTTCGGCGCGGTGCTCTATCGCACGACGTCGCTCTTCCTGAAGCTCTTCGGGCTGCCATCGATCGCCGACCTCCCGGACCCGGCCGAGTGGGATCCCTCACCCGAGGAGGCCGCCGAGCTGCGCGACCGGCTGCTCGCCGCCGGCGACCTGCGCTCCGGCGGTCCGCCTGCGGCGGAGTTCCCGGGGGACGAGGAAGACGATGCTGCCGATGAGCACGGGGACGACGCCTTCGCCGACGTGGCGATAGCGGACGCCGACTCTTAGCGGTTACGCCGCTGAGGCCTTCGCCGCGAGTTGCCCGCAGGCCGCGTCGATGTCGCGTCCGCGGGTCAGGCGGACCGTGACGTTGAAGCCCTGCTGTTCGAGCACCGAGCGGAAGACGGCGATCGCCTCCGGCGTCGAGCCCTCGTAGCGCGAGTCGGTCGGGTTGTACGGGATGAGGTTCACCTTGTGGCGGCGGCGGTCGAGCAGCCGCCCGAGCGCCACGGCCTGCTCATAGCGGTCGTTGACGCCGCCGAGCATCACGTACTCGATGAAGACCATCCGCTTGCGCCGGGCGTACCAGCGGTCGCAGGCGGCGAGCACGTCGGCGATCGAGTGCCGGTCGTTGACCGGCATGATCTGGCTGCGCAGCGCGTCGTCCGGCGCGTGGAGCGACAGCGCCAGACGGATCGGCATGTCGGTCTCGGTCAGTCGGTCGATTCCAGGGATCCAGCCGACCGTCGAAATCGCGGTCCTGCGGTGGGTGATCCCGAGGTCCGGCAGCCGCTCGCAGGCGGCGAGGACGTTGTCGAGATTCATCATCGGCTCGCCCATGCCCATGAAGACGCAGTGGTCGACCTCCTCGATGCGGCGGAAGTGCAGCGCTTGATCGAGGATCTCCCAGGCGGTCAGGTTGCGTCCGAAGGCCATCCCGCCTGTCGCGCAGAAGGTGCAGGTCAGCGGGCAGCCGGACTGCGAGGAGAGGCAGAGCGAGCGGCGCCCGGCGCGGTAGCGCATCAGGACCGCCTCGACCGGGCGCCCGTCGGTTGTACGGAAGAGCGCCTTGACGGTCCCGTCACGCGCGGTGGCCTCGTGCTCCAGCGTCAGCGTCGAGAACGGGACCTCGGCGGCGAGCCGCTCGCGCAGCGCACCCGGCAGATCGGTCATGTCATCCCAGCCCGCAACGCCGCGTGCCTGCCATGCCCACGCCTGTCGGGTGCGGTAGCCGGGCTCGCCGGCCGCGGTGAGGGT
>WLNG01000073.1 GCA_009699915.1 Actinomycetota bacterium | reverse complement strand
GTACATGCGCTCCTCGACGTCAACCGTCAAGGGGAGGAAGTCGACATCGCGCAGATTGCCGACGGTTGCGGTGCAGAGGACCATCGTGTCCCCTTGACGAACGACGACTGCGCCGCCCGCCTGCTTAGCCATCCGACCTGTCTCGAACGAGATCTCCGTGCCGGCGATCTCAACCGAAACCGTGGTGACGGTGCCAGTACTCATGAAATTGTGAACCTTCCTTCCGAGCCGTGTCTTCGGATCCCCACGGCCCGCTCAAATGAATTCTCTCTGTATCCGAACACCGAGCATCCTAGCCGCCCGGCACACCGATCAGAGCGTTGCGAGCAGCCCTGCATCGGGCGCGCCCTGGTGCAGCCGGCCGTCGGGGAGCACCAGCAGCGGTGTCGTCGCCGCACCGGCACGCATCCCCTCACGGGTCTGCCGACGGACGCGGTCGGTCAGCGCCTGCTCGCGTCGATCCTCTTCAAACCGCCCGAGATCGAGGCCCAGTTCCGTGCAGCGCTGCCAAATGTGCGGATCGTCGAGGTGACTCTGATCGCGATAGATCAGGTCGTGGAAGGTCCAGAAGGCCCCCTGCCTGCCGGCCGCCTCGGCGGCAACGGCGAGCGGGAGCGCCCTGCGGTTACGAGTGGTCAACACGAGATGCCGGTAGGCGACGCGCACAGGCGCGCGGGCAAGCGCCAGTGCGGCGATTGCGCACTGGCCGCAGGTGAAGTCGGCGTAGACGATCACGAGCGGGGCAGCCTCTGGCCCGCGCAGATGATCGTTCTCGCCCAAGGGCGGGGCGCTGGCGCTCGTCAGGTCGGTCATCGCGGAGAGGCTCTGGAGCGTACCCACGAACGATGCGCATTCATACGCTGATCCGTAGCCAAGAGCTTGACGGCACACCCGAGGAGGTTTTCCCGTTTTTCGCCGACGCGCGGAACCTCGAGATGATCACCCCGCCGCTCCTACGCTTTCGCGTGATCACGCCAGAGCCGATCACGATGCAGGTGGGGACGCTGATCCAGTACCGGCTGCGCATTCGCGGCGTACCGGTGTCCTGGAAAACGCTGATCCAGGAGTGGGAGCCCGGCCGACGCTTCGTCGACACGCAGATCTCAGGACCCTACGCCCTGTGGCACCACACCCACGAGTTCGACCCACTCGACGGTGGTCGGACGCTGATGACCGACACCGTCCGTTACTCGATCGGCTTCGGTGCTCTGGGTGAGGTTGCGCACCGGGCCTTCGTGGACCGCGACGTAGCGACGATCTTCGACTTCCGGCAGGAGGCGATCGCGCCACTGCTCGCAGCGCACCCCGCCCCAGGGGTCGTATCCGGCGACGCCTAGGCCGCGGCGGCGGCCTGCAGTCCGTCGAAGACGAGGTTGACGCCAGGGAGCACGCCAGGGTTCTCGCCCTCCCAGGACCAGACTACGACGCCGTCCTTGATCACGACCAGCGCACGATTCGAGAATCCGGCGGGCTCGAAGTACGCCCCGAACGCGCGCGAGGCAACGCCCTTTGGCTCGAAGTCGGCCAACTGCGGGATCGTGACGTTCAGCTGCTCGCAGAACGCAATCTGGCTGAAGGTGTTGTCGACCGAGACGCCATAGATCTGCGCGCCATCTGCGGTGATCTCGGCGAGAGACTCTTCGTAGATCTGCAGCTGACTCGTGCAGACCGAGCTGAACGTCGCGGGATAGAAGACGAGGACATGAACGCCGGAAGCGACATCGTCCTGGGTGAAGGGCTCTCCGTCAGCGCGCTTCAGAGCGAATGCCGGAACGGCGGTTCCGGGGGCGATGACGCCCATTGCTACTTCCGCAGGCCGAGCTCGGCGACGAGCGCGCGATAGCCCTCGAGATCGCGCTTCTGCAGGTAGTTGAGCAGCCGGCGACGGCGCCCGACGAGCATCAGCAGGCCACGCCTGGAGGCGTGATCCTTCTTGTGGGAGCGCAGATGCTCGGTGAGGTCGTTGATGCGCTCGGTGAGGAGCGCGACCTGCACGCGGGCGTTCCCGGTGTCCTGCGGACTGTCCCCGAACTTCGAGACGATCTCGGCGGTCTTTTCAGCTGTCAGCGTGGTCATGCGGATGCCGAGGGTAGCACCCGGCCTGCGATCTGGCGTGCCCGATCGACATCGCGGTTCATCTGCTCGACCAGTGCATCGACGCCATCGAACCGCTGCTCGCCGCGCAGCCGCTCCAAGAACTCGATCCTGATGCTCCTGCCGTAGAGATCGCCGCTGAAGTCCAGCAGATACGCCTCGATCAACTCCCCAAGACCGGTTTCGAACATCGGACGCACTCCGATGCTCGTCGCAGCAGCGTGCCAGGACCCATCGTCAAGTCGCACCCGACAGGCGTAGACGCCATGCCCGGGCGTACAGCACCCCGCAACCGGCTCGAGATTCGCCGTCGGGAAGCCGAGTGTGCGCCCGCGCTTCTCTCCGTGGACGACAGGGCCGTCGATCACGAAGGCGTCGCCCAAGAGCGCATTCGCCTCAGCGACCGCGCCACAGGCGAGCAGCTCACGGATGTGACTGGCGCTGACGACCTCCCCGCCCGCCTGGACCATTGCCACGACTGCCGTCGTGAAGCGTTCGTCCGCCGCCAGCATCACGGAGTCTCCACGCGCCCCGGCCCCGAAACGGAAGTTCCCACCGACGTTGACGTGACTGGCTCCGAGCGCACCGATGATGATCTCGTCGACGAACTGCTCGGGCGAGCGGCGCGCGAACTCCTCGTCGAACGGGATCGTGACCAGCTCGCTCACGCCGAGGCGTGCGATGAGCTCGGTCCTGCGTTCCATCGACGTCAGCAGCAGCGGCTCGCTGCCGGGGCGCAGCACGCTGGCGGGATGGGGATCGAAGGTGAGGACCGTGTCGCAGCCCGCGATGACCTCACGGTGGCCGAGGTGCACGCCATCGAAGGTCCCGAGTGCGACACGCCGCGCACGGGGGTCCACCTCGGAGAGCGCAAGGAGCTTCACCCTCGGAAGCCTACGCGCGGCTTGAGCGAACCGTCATCTCGCCGCTCGGCGAGCGCCACCGCGCCCGAGCCATCAACGAGCAGCACCTCGGCGGGCGGATCGGGAACGACCCACGAACCCGAGGGCTCGATGAGCTCCTCCTCGGGGGTGACGGCGAGGCCGTGTGCTGCGCGCACGGACTCGGCGGCCGTGAGCCGCACGTGCGTGAAGAACGCGAGCGCTGCCTCGAGTGAGAGCACTCGCTGAGGGTCGGCGTCCTCAACGCGGAACCCGCCGATCGCCGTACGTCGCAGCTCCTGCGTGTACGCATCGCCCAGGTCGGCGATCAAGCTGCGCACGTACGTCCCCGACGAACAGGCGATGCGGTACCCGGCGCGATCACCATCACGCCAGAGCTCTTCGAACGCATAGATGGTGACTTCGCGCTCAGGCATTTCGACGGCCTCGCCGCGGCGCGCGCGCTCGTACGCTCGTACGCCGTGGATCCGTATCGCGCTGTGCGCGGGCGGCCGCTGCCGGATTCGGCCAAGCGGGAGTGCGAGGTGCTCGGGCGGGAGCACGCCGGTCTGCGTGATTTCACCCTCCGGGTCGCCGGTCGTGGACGTCGCACCGAAGCGCGCAACGGCGACGTACTCCTTCGGAAGCGCCATGAAGAACCGCTGTGCCCGACGGGCTCGCCCGACGAGGACCGCCATCAGCCCGGTGGCGAACGGGTCAAGCGTTCCGGCATGGCCGGTCCGCCGCTCACCGAGCTCACGCCCGACGAGCACGGTGAGATCGCGCGACGTCTTCCCGGAGGGCTTGTCCGCGAGGACGAGGCCGTCCATCGCCTCAGCGCTGGGTAGCGATCTGGGCGTCGATGAACGCCACCAGATCAGCGGGATCGAGCGCCGCGTTGAATCCAGCTGCCGCCCGATGGCCACCGCCACCACCGGCCCGAGCGATGGCCGAGACATCGACCTCGCCATCGCTTGACCTCAGTGAGACCTTCCACTGCCCGGCATCGGCGTCACTGCGCTGCCGGGCCACCGCTGCGACCTTCGTTCCGTCGATCGCGCGCAACACATCGACGATGCCCTCGGTGTGGCTGTCAAGGGCGCCGGTCTCACTGAAGTCCTGCGCGAAAAGGTGTGTGAATGTCAGCCGGCCGCCGCTGTGCCGCTGAACGCGCGAGAGCGCGCGCGCGACCAGATGGAGCTTGGGCTCCGGCCAGCCCTCGTACACCCGGCGATAGACAATCGGCACATCGACTCCCGCGTCGATGAGCTCCGCCGCCATCGCGTGTGAGCTGGAACCGGTGTTCTCGTACATGAAGCGCCCGGTGTCGGTGATCAATCCGACATAGAGCGCCTCTGCCACCGCGAGGCTGAGCGGAGCGCCGAGCGCGTGCGCGATCTGCCAGACGATCTCCGCAGTGCAGGAGGCGCCATCGTCGACGAGATCGATGGTGCCGAAGCGGGTGTTGTCGTGATGGTGGTCGATGTTCAGGATCGTGCCGCCAGCGCCCTTCAGACCCTCCGCTGGGTTGCGTTCGATGCTGCCGCAATCGAGAAAGACCAGGACACGCTCGCTGAGATCCGCAGGAAGTTCGCTGACGACCTCGTGATGATCGAGCCAGGCGTACTCCTTTGGGAGCGGGAACTCCTGGGCTCCGATGAACATCACCGCATCTTTGTCGAGCGCGCGCAGGACCCCGTGCATCGCCAGCAAGGAACCGACTGCATCGCCGTCGGGATGTTCATGCGTCACGAGCAGGAACCGCTCGCCCGTGCGCAGTTGCTCCACCACCTGCTCGAGTGCGGTCATGCGTCGGTCTCCGGACTGAGCCTGTCGATCAGCGCCTCGAGCCGAGCGGCGCGCGCGGCTGTCTCGTCGAGACGGAATGTGAGCGCCGGAGTCCGCTTCATGTGGAGCTGTGAACCGACCTCGCGCTGCAGGACGCCATGCGCCGAGTTGAGCCCGGCGAGCGCTGCTGCCTGCGCGTCGGGGTCGCCGAGGACGCTGACATGCACCTGGGCTTGGCGTAGATCAGGGCTGGTGTTGACATCGGTGATCGTCACGAAGCCGACCCTCGGGTCCTTGAGGATTCGTGGAATGGCGTCAGCGAGAACGGCTCGAACAGCCTCATCTACACGACGCATTCGCTCGGACGCCATCCTAGTCCCTCCCAGCGCGAAGAGCCGACGCGCAACTGCGCGGGCCTAGAGCTCGCGCTCGACCTTCCGGGTCTCGAAGGCCTCGAGTACGTCGCCTTCCTTCACGTCCTGGAAGTTCGTCAACACGATGCCGCACTCGAAGCCCTGCGCGACCTCGCGGACGTCGTCCTGATGCCGCTTGAGGCTGTCGATCGTCGTCTCGTAGATCACCGTGCCATCGCGCACGATCCGCACCCGGCAACCGCGCGTGACCTTCCCCTCGGTGACGTACGAACCCGCGATGACGCCGAGCTTCGAGGCGCGGAAGGTCTGGCGGACCTCGACCAGACCGACGGTGTCCTCGACCTCCTCGGGCTCGAGCATGCCCGACATCGCATCGCGCAGCTCTTCGAGCGCCTTATAGATCACCGCGTAGGTGCGGATCTCAACGCCCTCACGATCGGAGACAGCGCGTGCGTCGCCGACCGGGCGCACGTTGAATCCGAGCACGACGGCATTCGAGGCGGCGGCCAGCATGACGTCCGACTCGTTGATGCCACCAACACCGCTGTGGATGATGTTGACGACGACCTCGTCCTGCGGAAGCTTGGCGATCTCGTCTTCGAAGGCCTCGAGCGACCCCGAGACGTCGGCCTTAAGCACGAGGTTGAGGTCCTTCAGCACACCCTTCTGGATGCCCTGGAAGAGATCGTCGAACGACACCTTCCTGCCGGCGCGGCGCGCCTGCGCCTCGTTCTTCAGGCGGATGGAGCGATCGTTTGCGGCGGAACGAGCGGCGCGATCGCTCTCTGCCGAGCGCACGGACTCGCCCGCGTCCGGGACACCGTCGAAACCGAGCACCTCAACCGGATCACCCGGAACGGCCTGGTCAACACGAGTGCCGGTGTAGTCGCTCATCGCGCGCACCTTGCCCCAGTGCGAACCGGCTACGAGCGCGTCGCCGACACGCAGCGTGCCGCGCTGGATGAGAATGGTCGCCACGGGGCCGCGCCCCGGGTCGAGCTTCGACTCGATCACGACGCCACTGGCAGGCGCATCGGTGTTGGCGCGCAGCTCTGCCAGCTCCGTCACGACGAGGATCGTGTCGAGGAGAGTCTCAAGTCCCTCACGGGTCTTGGCGGAGACATCGACGTACTCGGTTTCGCCGCCCCATTCCGCTGGCTGGAGCTGACGCTGGGTCATCTCCGTGCGCACCCGCGTGGGATCGGCTCCTTCCTTGTCGATCTTGTTGACCGCGACGATGATCGGAACGCCAGCCGCCTTCGCGTGATCGATGGCTTCATCGGTCTGCGGCTTCGGACCGTCATCGGCGGCGACGACGACGACCGCGACGTCGGTCACGCGGGCGCCGCGGGCGCGCATCGCCGTGAACGCCTCGTGACCCGGCGTATCCAGGAAGGTGATGAGGTTCTCACCGTGATGGACCTGATAGGCGCCGATGTGCTGCGTGATGCCGCCGGCCTCCCCGGCGACGACGTCGGCCTCGCGGATCGCATCGAGCAGTGACGTCTTGCCGTGATCGACGTGGCCCATGATCGTCACGACCGGCGGACGCACGACGAGGTCATCGTCCTCGTCGTCCCACAGCTCGTCTAGCTCGTCGTCCTCGTCGCTGGTGACGATCTCGGCCTCCTTGCCGAGCGCCTCCGCGAGAACGAGGATCGCCTCGTCGGCGAGCGTCTGAGTGAGCGTCGCCATCTCGCCCATCAGCATCAGCTGCTTGATGACCTCCGGGACTCCGACGCCGAGATACTCGGCGACGTCCTTGACGGTTGAACCCGAGTTGATGCGGACAACGTCGGTCGCGCTCTGTGCGTTGGTATCGAGCGCAACGAGCT
>WLNG01000072.1 GCA_009699915.1 Actinomycetota bacterium | reverse complement strand
TCGACGCAAAGAACCGCCTGACGGTTCCGCGCGCATTCCGCGCCGCGCTGAGCGACGGTGTGGTCGTCGCCAAGGGCATCGAGCAGTGCGTCGCCGTCTGGATTCCGGCCGATTACGAGCGCTTCGTCGAGGGAGCACTCGGCGACCTCAACCCGCTCTCGCCCGACGCACGCCGCCTGCAGCGCTTCTTCTCGGCCAACGCCGTCGAGACCGAACTTGACGCTGCCGGGCGCATCATGGTCCCCGGCTTCCTGCTCGAGCACGGCTCCCTCAGCAAGGAGGTCGTGGTCACCGGTGCCGGACCGTGCCTGGAACTTTGGGATCGCGAGGCCTGGGCGACGGAGAACCAGCGCCTTGCGGCCGACGTCATCGGTATCAGCGACGCCCTCGGCCGGGCCGGGTAGGCCATGATCGTGATGACCGAGGGCCACGTCCCCGTTCTCGCCGGCGAGCTGCTTGACCTGCTCGACCCACAGCCCGGCGAGATCGCGGTCGACGCGACCTTCGGCGGGGGAGGCCATGCGCGCCTGATCGCCGAGCGGCTCGGGCCCGACGGCCTGCTGATCGGGATCGATCGCGACCCCGAGGTTGTCGAGCGCTTCGCCCGGTTCGCCGACGAGGCGCCCTGTCGCACCCGTCTGGAGCTCGGTCCCTTCGCGCAGGTTCTCGAGCGCCTGCGGGCCGAGGGCGTACGGGCCGACATCGTCTACCTGGACCTCGGCGTCTCGTCGATGCAGATCGACACGCCGCAGCGCGGCTTCTCCTACAGCGCGCAGGCGCCGCTGGACATGCGGATGGATCCCGAGGATCCCACCAGCGCCGCTGACATCGTCGCAACGTGGGACGAGCGCCGGCTGCGCTCGATCCTGCGCGAGTACGGCGAGGAGCGCTACGCCGGGCAGATTGCGCGGGCGATCGTGCGTGAGCGTGATCGCGAGCCGATCACGACGACGACACGCCTGGTCGACGTCATCACGCAGGCGATCCCGACTCCGGCCCGCTTCGCCGCCGGCCACCCCGCCAAGCGCACCTTCCAGGCGCTGCGAATCGCCGTCAATGACGAACTCGGACAGATCGACGAGGGGCTGCCCGGCGCATGGGATCTGCTCGGCGAAAACGGGCGATTTGCAGGGATCTCGTTCCATTCTCTGGAAGATCGTCGCGTGAAGCGCTTCCTGGCCGGTCTCGCTCAGGGCTGCACCTGCCCGCCCGATCTGCCGGTCTGCGGCTGCGGACGGGAGCCTGAGGCCGAGCTGCTGGCTCGCGGCGGCATCGTGGCCTCGCCCGACGAGGCGGCACAGAACCCCCGCTCTCAGTCGGCGCGCCTGCGTGGCGCCCGGCGCCTGACCGGCCCGTCGGAGGTGTCCGCATGACCCCGCCGCCTCCGGCCGCCACCGCCGCAGGACGTCTGGGAGCTCCGCCGCGCCCGCGTGAGCGTGCCGCCGCCCCGCCGCGGACCGTCCGTCCGTCGCGCCCGCCGCGTCGGGTCTCCGGCCCTGCCGCAGGTCGTCCTCGCACCTCAGCGATGGCGGGTGTTCCCGTCGCGCTGCCCGTCGCACCGCGGCTGCATCTTCCGCGGCCGTCGCTGCACGGCCTGCTCGCACTCCCACGTCGGGTCGCCTCGCGGCTGCGCGGGCGGGCGCTGATCTTCGTCTTCGCGGGAATGTTGCTCGGCTTGGTCTTTCTGCAGGTCTCGCTGCTGAAGCTCAACGCGGGCATCAGCGCCAACGTCGAGCAGGCACAGGTCCTTGAGCGCAACATCGCCTCCAAACGTGCGCTGATCGCTCGCCTGGAGACTGGTCAGCGGATCGAGGGCGTCGCCTCACGCCTCGGAATGGTGATGCCCGGCGCCGGAGCGGTCTGTTACATGACGGCCGGTGGCTCGAAGAAGTGCTCCGGGGGCGATCCGGCCGCGGCGGCCAGCGCCGTCAACCCGGCGGCCGTCGCGCCGGCCGACCCGGCCACCGATCAGCAGGCAGCCGATCAGCCTGCCGCCGATGCGGCCCCCGCTGAGCCAGCCCAGCCCGAGCAGACGCCTGTTCAGGAGACCGCGCCGGCCAAGCAGGCGCCGCCCGTCGAGCAGGCGCCAGCGCAGAAGCCCGCCAGCGCGCAGGAGATCGGTGGCGTCGCGGCCGGGACGGAGGCACCCTAGGTGCCGCAGGTTGAGCGTCGCCTAGGAATCCTTTTCGCCATCTTCCTGACGGCGCTCGGCGCAGCGGCCCTGCGTGCCGGGTACATGACCGTCATCAAGGGAGGTGGGCTCTCCAACGCAGCCGCCTCGCAGCAGGTCACCGAGCGCACTGTGCCGGCGCGTCGCGGGGCGATCGTCGATCGCAAGGGGATCCCGCTGGCGACCTCCGAGCCCGCCGACGACATCTCCGCCACGCCGTACCTGGTGAAGGACCCCGTCAAGACGGCCGCGCGGCTCGCGCCGATCCTCGGCGTGGAGCCCGCGACGCTCACGCAGAAGCTCGCCAGGCGCGACACCGGGTTCGTCTATCTGATGCGCAACGTGCCCGCGACCATCTCGGAAAAGGTCCGCGCGCTGAAGCTCGAGGGAATCGATCTCACTCCCGGCCATCTGCGCAGCTACCCGCGCGGGATGCTCGCCTCGCAGGTGATCGGCTCCGTCGGCCTGGACGGGAGTGGCCTCTTCGGCCTCGAGTACAGCCAGGAGCGCCGGATGCGGGGAACCGATGGCAAGCAGCGGCTCGTCTTCGATGGTGCGCGACAGGCGATCAACGTCCGTGACGTGTCACCGGAACGCCCCGGCTCGACCATCCGGCTGACGATCGACGCGGAGATCCAGGCAAACGCCGAACAGGTTCTGCAGGGCGTCGGAGAGGCCTACCGGCCCAAGGGCGCTACTGCGATCGTCATGGACCCTCGCGACGGCTCGATCCTCGCACTCGCGAACTGGCCGCGCATCGACGCCAACAAGCCGGGAGCCGCGCCGGCGCAGGCGCTCCAGAACAAGGCCGTGGGCTTCACCTACGAGCCCGGTTCGACCTTCAAGCCATTCACGGTCGCCGGCGCGTTGCAGGAGGGCGCGGTAACGCCCAAGACAAGCTTCAACCTGCCGCCGACGATCCACATGTACGACCGCACGATCGGCGAGTCGCACGGTCGTGGCTGGGTGACCCTCGACACCGGGGGGATCCTCGCCCAGTCGAGCAACATCGGGACGATCTTCATCGGCCGCCGGCTCGGCGCACGCAGCTTCGACAGCTGGGTGCGGCGTTTCGGGTTCGGCACCCTGAGCGGTGTCGACCTTCCCGGCGAGGAACAGGGGCTCGTTCTGCCGCTGGAGAAGTACTCCGGCGTCTCGATGGGCAACCTGCCGATCGGACAGGGGATTCTCGTCACTCCGATGCAGATGGTGGCCGCCTACGGTGCGCTCGCCAATGGCGGCATCCTGCGCGCTCCGCACGTCGTCGCCTCGGTCGGCGGGCGCCCTGTCGCAACGCCCGCCGGACGGCGAGTGATCTCCGAGAAGACCTCGGCCCAGGTGCGCCGGATGCTCGAGGGCGTGCTCGCGGCGGGCGGGACGGCGAGCGAGGTCTCGATTCCGGGCTACACGCTCGCCGGCAAGACCGGAACGGCGAACAAGATCGATCCGCAGACCGGCGCCTACTCCGACTCCAAGTACGTCGCATCGTTCGTCGGGATGGCGCCTGCGCGCCACCCCGAGTTGCTCGTGTCGGTGATCGTGGATGAGCCGCAGGGCCAGATCTACGGTGGCGCGGTCGCCGCTCCGGCCTTCGGGAAGATCGCCGCGTTCGCGCTCCCGTACCTGCGCATCGCGCCGAACTGATCCCCCGGACCCGCGGGTACGCTGCCCCGAGATGGAGCTGTGCGCCCTCTTCCGAGGCATCGTTCCCGCCGCCGCGGAGCTCTCGGCGACGGAGATCGTGGCGCTTGCCTATGACGATCGCCGCGTCGCCCCCGGCAGTCTCTTCTTCTGCGTGCCCGGCTTCGATCGTGACGGCCATGACTTCGCTGCCCAGGCGGTCGAGCGCGGCGCGGCGGCGCTCGTCGTCGAGCGGCAGCTCGGCTTGGGGGTCCCGGAGGTTCTCGTCCCCGAGGTCCGCGCCGTGATGGCTCCCGTAGCTGCGCGCCTGAGCGGCGATCCGACGGCGCGCCTGCAGTTGATCGGCGTGACGGGAACGAACGGCAAGACGACGACCAGCTTCCTCACGCGCGCGCTGCTAGAGGCAGGCGGCATCCCGAGCGGGCTGCTCGGCACCGTCGATCAGATCGTCGGTGGTCAGCGGATCGCGGCGGAGCGCACCACCCCGGAGGCGATCGACCTCCAAGAGCTCTTTGCGCAGATGGACGCGGCCGGTGACCGCGCCTGCGTGATGGAGGTCTCCTCGCACGCCCTTGCGCTTCACCGCGCCGATGCGATCCACTGGGACGTCGCGGTCTTCACGAATCTCACACAGGATCACCTCGACTTCCACGAGACGCTCGAGCACTACTTCCAGGCCAAGCGCCTGCTGTTCGCGGCCGGGCCGCGCCAGATGATCGTCAACGTGGATGACGCGCACGGGCGTCGCCTCGCGCAGGAGTTCCCGCAGGCGCTGCGGGTCGGGCTCTACAGCGACGACGCGCAGCTGCGCGCGTCTGCGGTCGAAACGCATCCCTCTGGCGCGCGCTTCAGCGCCGACGGGCGCGACTGGGCGATCCCGCTCCCCGGCGCGTTCAACGTGCTCAATGCTCTCTGCGCGATCGCCGCCGCGCGCGCCATCGGGGTTGATGACGAGGCGATCGCCGGCGCACTCCCGCAGGCTGCGGTCGCGCCAGGACGCTTCGAGCCGGTCGACGCGGGTCAGGACTTCACGGTGATCGTCGACTATGCCCACACGCCGGATTCGCTGGAGAACGTCCTACGGGCCGCTCGCGAGCTCACCGCGGCGCGCGTGATCGCGGTCTTCGGCTGCGGCGGCGACCGAGACCGCGGCAAGCGTCCGCTGATGGGAGAGATCGGGGCCAGGGAGGCCGATCTGGCGATCATCACCTCCGACAACCCGCGATCGGAGGACCCAGAGGCGATCATCGCCGAGGTCGTCGCCGGGATTGCAACGCAGGACGCGCAGCGTACGTCGGTGATCACCGACCGTGAGCACGCGATCCGCGAGGCCGTCGCGCTCGCGCGCCCGGGGGACGTCGTTGTGATCGCGGGCAAGGGCCATGAGCAGGGGCAGGAGTTCGCCGGCGGGGTGACGGTGCCGTTCGACGACCGCAGCGTCGCGCGCGCCGCACTGGCGGGGGCGTCCGACTGATGCGCTCCTGGGATGCGCAGCGCATCGCGCACGAGGCCGGGGCCGAGCTCGTCTCGGGGGCCGGGCCGATCGGCCCGCAGCGGGTCGTCATCGATTCGCGCGAGGTTGCCTCCGGCGATCTCTTCGTCGGGCTCGCAGGGGAGCGCGACGATGGCGGGCGCTTCGCCGCCGCAGCGCTGGCAACCGGCGCGTGGGGCGTGCTCGTGGCGCCGGAGCATCGTGACGTCGAGGGGCCCGGGGTGGTGCTCGTCGCCGACGACCCGCTTGCGGCGCTGCAGCGGCTTGCGACCGCATGGCGTCACGAGCTCGGCTGCCGCGTGATCGGGATCACGGGCTCGACCGGAAAGACGACCACGAAGGACATCCTGCGCGCGATGCTCGCCGGGAGCCTGCGCACCGTCGCGACCGCCGGCAATCGCAACACCGAGCTCGGTGTCCCGCTGACGATCCTCGAGGCGTCCGAGCACACCGAGGTCCTCGTCCTGGAGATGGGAATGCGCGGCGCCGGCCAGATCACCGAGCTCGCAGCGATCGCGCAGCCGGACGTGGGCATCGTCGTGAGCGTCGGGCCGGTCCACCTCGAACTGCTCGGTTCGGTCGAGGCGATCGCGGCCGCAAAGGCCGAACTGCTGCACGCGCTGCCGGCCGACGGCGTGGGGATCGTCCCGTTCGCCGACCCGTTGCTCGCGCCGCATCTCGCCGGTGTCCCGGGCCTGGTGACCTTCGGTCCCGGCGGAGACGTGGAGCGCCTTCCACCGGGGCTCGACATTCCGCTGCCATCCAGTCACCTGCGCCGCAACGCGCTTGCCGCGCTCGCCGCCGCGCGTGCCGTGGGGGTCGAGCCGGAGGGCAGGATCGAGGTCGAGCTGTCGCGGCTGCGCGGAGAGCGGATCGACGTTGGCGGCGGTGTCACCGTCATCGACGACTGCTACAACGCGAATCCGATGTCGATGCAGGCCGCCCTCGACGACCTCGCCGGGACGGCCTCCGGCCGGAGCGTCGCCGTTCTCGGCGACATGCTTGAGCTTGGACCCGACGAGCGCCGCTTCCACGCTGAGCTCGGAGTCCACGCGCGCGATGCCGGGGTCGGGCTGCTCGTCACGGTCGGACCGCTCGCTGCGCATGCGGGCCCGGCGTTCGGCGGGCCGGTCCGGGCGACGCAGACGGCCGCCGAGGCCGCCGCGCTCATTCCGGAGCTCGTCGAGCCCGGCGACGTGGTGCTCGTGAAGGCTTCGCGCGGGGTCGGCCTCGAGGTCATCGCCCACGCGCTGGCGGAGCGCCCGGAGGCCTCAGATGGGTGAGGTCCTGATCGGCGGAACGGCTGCGCTGCTGCTCTGCATCTTCCTCTCACCCCGGTTCATCGCCTTCATGCATGACCGGCAGTTCGGGCAGCAGATCCGCGAGGAGGGGCCCGCCGGGCACCACGCCAAGGCGGGAACGCCGACGATGGGCGGCGTGATCATCGTGATCGCGATCGCGGTTCCGTTCCTGATCCTCACCAACTGGGATTGGCGCGCGGTCGGCGTCTTCGGCACGCTCGTCGCCTGCGCGGGGATCGGGTTCGCCGACGACTACGTGAAGATCGTCAAGCGCCGCTCGCTCGGACTGCGCGGCCGTACGAAGCTGATCCTCACTGTGCTGATCAGCCTCGCGCTCTGGTGGATCGCCAAGGAGAAGGCCGGAATCTCCACCACCGT
>WLNG01000071.1 GCA_009699915.1 Actinomycetota bacterium | reverse complement strand
TCTGGCTCCCGGTACGGGGGCGAGGAGCAGAGCTGCTGCTCAACCCCGCGAATCTCGCGCCGGTCGCCTCGCACCGGAATGTCGTCGTGATCCACGATGCCGCCGCGCTGCGCGATCCCTCCTGGTACTCGCGTTCCTATGCGCGCTGGCAGCGCAGCGTGCTGCCGCGGATCGCAGGCGGAGCCGTCGCCGTGATCGTTCCGAGCGCCTTCTCGCGCGCCGAGGTGATCGAGCTGCTGGGCGCCGATCCGGAACGCGTCCACGTGGTCCCCGGCGGAATCGACCGGCGGTTCTCCCCGGATGCACGGCGCGATCGCGCAGTCGCAGCCCTCGGGCTCGCCGAGCCCTACGTGCTCACCGTCGCCAGTCGCACCCAGCGCAAGAATCTCGGAGCGCTCGAGGGGCTGGCAGAGCTGCTGCGACCGCGCGGCATCGAGGTCGTGCTCGCAGGCGGCGGGCGTCCTCAGCTTCGTGAGCAGGGCGCCTCGGCGGCGACGGCCGTCCGAAGCCTCGGTCACGTCGATGATGAGCTCCTGCCCGGGCTCTACGCCGCTGCCACGGCCTTCGTCCTGCCCAGCCATCACGAGGGCTTCGGCCTCACCGCGCTTGAGGCGATGGCCAGTGGGGTTCCGACGGTGGTCGCGGCCGCGGGGGCGCTCCCGGAGACCTGCGGCGACGGCGCGGTTCAGGCCTCGGTAAGCGATCCGCCGGGCCTGCTGCACGCGCTCGACGCCGCACTGGCCGATCCCGAGCTCGTCGGCCGCGGATTGCTGCGTGCAGCAGAGTTCAGCTGGGATCGCACCGCGCGCGAGGTCGACGCGGTCGTCGAGGCTGCGCTCGCCGTCAGGCTCCGCGGCGCTCGGGCACGCTGAGGCTTTCGAAGCGTCCGACCCCATCGGCGTCGCGGTGCTCGGCGATGAGACCGTCGTTGAGCAGCAGATCGACGTGTCCGAGGACCTCGCTGAGCGTGAGGTACGCCTGCGTGATCGCGGTACGCCCCCAGATCTCCTGTGCGATCTCGAATGCGGTTCGCGGGCGCTCGTCGATCATCCGGTGGATTCGCCGCGCCCGGCGTACGTGGTGTTCCAGGCGCTCGTCGATCAGTGCAGCGTGGTCGCGGATTGCGGGGCCGTGACCGGCGAGTACGAGCTCGACGTCGGTCATCTCTCGGGTTGCTGCGAGTGAGTCGAGGTAGATCCGCAGCGACTGAGGCCGCGTCAGCTTGCGCGCGTCGGCCGGATCCTCGCCCGCATCGAGTGGTCGGGCGATCAGGGGATTCGAGGAGACATGTGCCAGCAGATGGTCTCCGGCGAGCAGGATGCCGCGATCGCGGTCGTGGAAGATCGTGTCGGAGGGGGAATGGCCGGGTCGGTGATGGACCTCGAAGCTGCGGCCGGCGAGCTCGAGGCGGTCACCATCGGCAAGCGCACGGGTGACGCGGGCCGGCTCGGCCCACCCGTGGTACGCGTTCGACACGGTCAGCAGCGCGATCCGGGTCTCCTCGGGGATGCCGTTACGGGCCATGACGGTGTCGGCGAAGGCGTCGTCCGCCGTGTACATCTCGGCGAGCCGCTCGAACCACGGCGCGAGTTTGTCGCTCGCGGCCACCTGTGCGCCCGAGCGCTCGACGAGGATCCGCACCAGCCCGAGGTGGTCGGCATGCTGATGGGTGACGACGATCAGGTCGAGATCCTCGATCCGGCGTCCGAGGCTGCGCAGACCGCGCTCCAGTGTGTCGAGCGCGACCGCGGAAGCCGGCCCTGAGTCGATCAGGGTGAGCGGGTCATCGTCGATCAGGTAGCAGTTGACCGGTCCGATGGCGAATGGGGTGGGCAGCGGGATCGCGCTGATGCCGTGGCTGAGCGCGAGCTGCGCCTCTGGTGAGGTCGGATTCCACAGCTTGCCGACTGCCGCTTGCTGCGTCATCTCAGCCGCGGATCAGCGCGAGCACCTCGTCGCGCCGGCGCTCCATGTCGGCCTCAGAGACCAGCGACTCCAGGCAGAGACGCAGCAGCGGCTCGGTGTTCGACGAACGCACATTGAAGTGCCAGTCGTCGAAGTCGATGCTGACGCCGTCGAGATGGCTGATGCGCGGGGGCGGATCGCAGGCCGCGTAGTGCGCCTCAATCGCCGCCATCCGATCCGGCGCATCCTCGACCTCCGAGTTGATCTCACCGGAGATGAAGTATTCGCTGCGGAGCGCACCGATGAGCTCGCTCAGCGGCCGTCCGAGCTTCGAGAGCAGTTCGAGGACCAGGAGGGCGGGGATCGTCCCCGAATCGGCGCAGTAGAAGTCGCGGAAGTAGTAGTGACCGCTCACCTCGCCTGCAAAGGCGGCGTCCTCTTCCCGCATCCGTGTCTTGAAGAAGGCATGTCCGACGCGGTTGGCCAGCGCGCGCCCGCCGAGGCGCTCGACGGTGCGCGGCACCGCCCAGGAGGCGCGCACGTCGTAGAGCATCGTGGCTCCGGGATGGCGCTCGAGCAGGGCGGCAGCGAGCAGCGCTGTCAGGAAGTCGCCGTCGACGAACGCGCCGGTGTCGTCGATGAAGAAGCAGCGATCCGCGTCGCCGTCCCATGCGATCCCCAGATCGGCGCCCTCGTCAAGGACCCGCTGCATGATCAACGCGCGGTTCTCGGGCAGCAGCGGGTTGGGTTCGTGATCCGGGAAGTTCCCATCCGGCGTGAAGTAGAGCTCGACCAAATCCAGCCCGAGTCCGCGCAGCAGCGGCCCGACCATCGGGCCCGCCATGCCGTTGCCTCCGTCGACGACGACCTTCAGCGGTCGGATGGCCTCCGGGTCGACGAAACCGAGCGCCGCCTTCTGGAAGCGCTCGTAGATCTCGACGGTCTCACTCGTCCCGCCCCCGGGCGCGGGTCCGAGGCCGGCCTCGATCTCGCGGCGGATGTCCTGGATGCCGGCGTCGCCGGAGAGTGCGATCGCGCCGCGGCGCACGAGCTTTGCGCCCGTGTAGGCCTTCGGGTTGTGCGAGGCGGTGCACATGAGCCCACCGTCGAGCTCGCGTGAGCCGACGAGCCAGTACAGCATCTCCGTGCCGACCTCGCCCGCGTCGACGACGTGGACGCCCTCCGCCATCAGGCCGTCGCGGTAGCGCACTGCAAGCTCCGGTGCCTGCAGGCGCATGTCGCGACCAAGCCCGACACCGAGCTCACTCGTCGGTCGTCCGGCGAGGCGCGCGAGTACGCGAGCGAACGCGCGGCCGATCTGCTCTGCGACGTCTCCGTCGATCTGCGTCCCGTAGAGGCCCCGGATGTCATAGGCCTTGAAGATCTCCGGAGCGGCGTCCATCACGCCGATCCTAGCCGCGGGCTGCGCTGCGTCCGGCCCGCGCTCATGCGAGCATGGAAGACGATGGCGGTCGACGCGAACATCCCGGTCGCGATCCTCTGTGGGGGGCGCGGCACCCGCCTGCAGGGAGCGATGGCCGGCATTCCCAAGGCGCTCGTCGAGATCGGCGGTATGCCGATCGTCTGGCACGTGATCCACATCTACGCCGGTCAGGGCTTCCGCGAGATTCTCCTCCTGACCGGCCACCTCGGTGAGCAGGTCGAGGCGTTCGTCGCCTCACAGCGCTGGCCCGATGGGGTTCGGGTGCGCTGTATCGACACGGGCACGGACACGCCGACCGGCGGACGCATCGCGCGCGTGGCTGGGGAGCTCGGTGGCGGGACCTGCTGCGTGACGTACGGCGACGGGGTCGCCGACATCGACCTGGACGCGCTCATCGCTGGGCACCGCTCCGCGAATCTGCCTGCGACGATGACGGTGGTCCAGCCGGTCGAGCGCTTCGGGATCGCCGACGTCGCCGCCGATGGCCGGATCAGCGGGTTTCGCGAGAAGCCGCTGTCCGAGCATTGGGTCAACGGCGGCTTCCTGTGCTTTGAGCCCGCCGCGATCGCTCGAATCGGTCTGGATGATGTGCTCGAGGAGGGGCCGCTGGAGTCGCTCGCCGCGTCGGGCGATCTGCGCGCTCACCGGCACGAGGGGTTCTGGGCGTGCATGGACACCTACAAAGATGCGATCCAGCTCAGCGACCTCTACAGGGCGGGGGAGGCACCATGGCGCAGATGGTGAATGAACCCCACGGCGCGAGCGTGGCCGGCGCGAGAGTGCTGGTCACCGGGGCGTACGGGCTGCTGGGCTCCTGGCTGACGAAGGCGCTGTTGGATCGGCGCGCGGAGGTTGTCGTCCTGCGGCGCGACGTGCAGCCGGGTAGCGCGCTCGTCCTGGAGGGGACCGAGCCGCAGTGCACCGTCGTCCACGGGGACATCCTCGACGCCGCATTGCTGGAGCGCCTGGTCGGAGAACACGAGGTCGACACCGTGATCCACCTCGCAGCCCAAACGATCGTGGGCACCGCAAATCGCAGCCCGCGTGCAACCTTCGAAACGAACATCCGCGGAACCTGGAACGTGCTGGAGGCCTGCCGTCTACATGATGTGAGCCGGACAGTCGTCGCGGCCTCAGACAAGGCATACGGCCCCAGCGACACGCTTCCGTATGTCGAAGATCTGCCGCTGCGCGCGCGCCATCCGTACGACGTCTCTAAGGCGGCGGCCGACCTGATCACCCGGTCCTACTGGCATACGTACGGCCTGCCCGTCGCCGTGACGCGACTGGCCAACATCTATGGCGGCGGCGATCAGAACCGGTCGCGCCTGATCCCGGAGGCGGTCGCCGCGGTGCTTGAGGGGCGCGCTCCGGTGATCCGCTCGGACGGTTCGCCAGAGCGCGACCTTCTCTACGTGGAGGATGCCGTTGGCGCGTATCTCGCGTTGCTCGACCTGCTCGCCACCGGCGCCGGTGCTGGCGAATCGTTCAACGCTGGGTCCGGGCAACCGCGCAGCGTCCTTGAGATCGTCGAAGAGCTGTGCCGTGTGGCGGGCGCCGAGCTGCGGCCCGACGTGCGCGGAGAGGGCGTTCCTGAAGGAGAGATCGATCGCCAGTGGGTCGATTCGGCGCGACTCGCAGCGGTGACCGGATGGCGCGCGCGGGTTGACCTTCCCGAGGGCCTTGCGCGCACCCTGTCGTGGTATCGCGCCCATCCGCTCGCGCTCGGGTTGATCGGCGCTTTCTAAGATCTTCCTCATGGCGGGGCATTCGAAGTGGGCCGGCATCAAGCACAAGAAGGCGATCGTCGACTCACGTCGGGGCAAGCTCTTCACGAAGCTCGCCCGCGCGATCGCCGTTGCGGCCAAGGAGGGCGGTGGCGATCCTGATGGGAACCCGGCGCTCGCGCTGGCGATCCAGAAGGCCAAGGACGCCTCGATGCCCAAGGACAACATCGAGCGCGCCGTCCAGCGCGGCACCGGCGCGGGAGCCGACGCGGAGACGTACGAGGCGGTGCTCTACGAGGGGTACGGGCCCGGAGGAGTCGCACTGCTCGTCGAGGCGCTCACCGACAATCGCAACCGCACCGGGGCCGACGTCCGGCACGCCTTCAGCAAACACGGGGGCAACCTCGGCGAGCCTGGCTCGGTCGCCTATCTCTTCGAGAAGGCAGGAGTCATCGTTGTCGACGCGGCCGCGTATGACGAGGAGGCCCTGATCGTCGCGATCGATGCCGGGGCACTCGACATCGCGCGTGACGAGGACATCTTCGAAGTGCTCACCGAGCCTGCCGAGCTGGGGACGGTGCGGGGCGCGCTCGAGCATGCCGGGGTGGCATTCGAATCCGCCGAGGTCACCCAGCGCGCCAAGACCCGCGTCTCGGTGGACGAGGTGACGCTCGCAAAGCTCCTGCGACTGATCGACACGCTTGAAGACAGCGATGACGTTGGAGACGTGCATGCAAACTTCGACGTTGACGCCGACGTGCTCGATCGCGTCGCCGGGGCTTAGGTCGCTGACATGAAGGCCGCGGAGATGCGTCGCGACCTGCTCAGCGCGGCGAGCGACGTGTTCGCGCGCTCGGGCTATCGCGCCAGCTCGCTCGAGGAGATCGCGCAGGCGGCGGGCGTGTCGAAGGCGGTGGTCTACGAGCACTTCGACTCCAAGCGCGAGCTTCACGCGGAACTGCTCGAGGCCCGCGTCTCCGAACTCGTCAGGCGGCTGCAGGCGAGCGCCGACCTGGGCGAGACGGGGGAGGAGCGACTGCGCGGCGGAATCCGCACATTCTTTGGGTTCGTGGCGGAGCATCGCGCGGAATGGGACGGTCTGCTGCGCGATCCCGGGGACGCGGAGATCGCTGCGACTCTGACCGCGATCCATCAAGAGGTCGTGGGCGTCGTCGCGGGCCTGCTGGCGGCTGAGCCGGACATCCTGGGCGATCAGGACGAGGATCCCGACGGCAGGGCGCTGATGCTCGAGGCGCATGCGCAGCAGCTTGTCGGCGCCACGCGAGCGCTCGCGGCATGGTGGCAGGAGCACGAAGCGATCCCGCTGGAAATGGTGCTCGACCGCGCAATGGAGTTCTGCTGGATCGGGATGGCGCGCATCTCTGCGGGCACCCGCCTTGACGGCGGCCCGTCGGTCGGCTGACAAAGGCATCCGGCCTGACGGGGAGAATGCCGAACCGATGGTGGTTCTCGGCATCGACCCGGGCCTTGCGAACTGCGGATTTGGCGTCGTACGGCGTGACCGCACGCGCATCGTCGCGCTCGATGGCGGCGTGATCGCGACCGCGGCGAGCAACGCACCGGAGCAGCGACTTGCGGAGCTGTTCGCCGGAATCGACGCGCTGCTCGTGCGCTACGAGCCTGCCGCTGTCGCGCTCGAGTCGCTCTTCTTCGGTCAGAACGCGAGCAGCGCGTTCGCCGTGGGGCAGGCGCGTGGCATCGTGCTCGGCGCCGCTGGACTTCGTGCAACCCCCTGTCACGACTACACGCCGCAGCAGGTCAAGCGCGCGGTGTGCGGTTCGGGCCGCGCTCCGAAGGAGCAGGTGACGCGCATGGTGCAGGCGTTGCTTGCGCTGCCTGAGCCACCCTCACCAGATCATGCCGCGGACGCGCTCGCCGTGGCGATCTGCCACGCCAACCATGCTCCGTTCGGCGCGGCGCTGCTGGAGACGGTGGGGTCGCGATGATCGCCCTGATCGCCGGTGAGGTCGTCGTGCGTCGCGGAGATCATGTCGTGCTCGAGACGGCCGGCGGGGTCGGCTACCGCCTCTCGGTCTCCGCGGAGACGTTGCGCGCAGTGCCCGCGGTCGGCCTGCCGGTCTC
>WLNG01000070.1 GCA_009699915.1 Actinomycetota bacterium | reverse complement strand
GAGCAGCCGTCGGTCGAGGAGTCGGTGCAGATCCTCGAGGGCCTGCGCGACCGCTACGAGCAGCATCACAAGATCGAGATCACCGATGAGGCCCTGCGCGCCGCGTCGGAGCTCGCCGACCGCTACATCTCCGATCGTCAGCTCCCCGACAAGGCGATCGACCTGATCGACGAGGCGGCCTCGCGGATGCGCATCAAGTCGATGACCTCCCCGCCCGTCTATCGCGAGCTCGAGGAGAAGATCGAGACGACGCGGCGCGAGAAGGAGGCTGCGATCGAGAACCAGGAGTTCGAGAAGGCAGCAGCGCTGCGCGACGATGAGCGCAATCTCACGCAGGAGAAGCGCGACCTCGAGGAGCAGTGGCGCGCCGGCGAGGGCGATGGCCCGCGGCCGGCGATCGGCGAGGAGGAGATCGCCGAGATCGTCTCGATGTGGACTGGCATTCCCGTCTTCAAGCTCACCGAGGCCGAGACGGCGAAGCTCATGGGCATGGAAGAGGAGATGCACAAGCGCGTCATCGGGCAGCACGCGGCGGTTGAGGTCATCTCGAAGGCGATCCGGCGCTCGCGCGCAGGGCTGAAGGATCCGAAGCGGCCGACTGGATCGTTCATCTTCCTCGGGCCGTCCGGCGTTGGTAAGACCGAGCTCGCACGCACGCTCGCAGAGTTCCTCTTCGGCGACGAGGACTCGATGGTGCGCATCGACATGTCCGAGTACATGGAGAAGCACGCCGTCTCGCGTCTCGTCGGCTCGCCTCCCGGCTACATCGGTTACGACGAGGGCGGCCAGCTCACGGAGGCGGTCCGCCGTCGCCCGTACTGCGTGCTGCTGCTCGACGAGATCGAGAAGGCGCACCCCGATGTCTTCAACATCCTGCTGCAGATCCTTGAGGACGGTCGCCTGACCGACTCCCAGGGCAGGACGGTCGACTTCCGTCACGCGATCGTGATCATGACGTCGAACATCGGTGCCCAAGAGATCGCGCGCAACACGCCGCTCGGCTTTGCGATCAGTGAGGACGAGACGGGCATCACCTATGACGACATGAAGTCGCGGATCATGGGTGAGCTCAAGAAGGTCTTCCGGCCGGAGTTCCTCAACCGCATCGACGATGTCATCGTCTTCCACAAGCTGCAGAAGGACGAGATCAAGGTCATCGTCGAACTGCTGCTCCAGCGCATCCGCGGTTCGCTTGCAGAGCGTGAGCTGCAGATGGAGCTGACGGAGGAGGCGAAGGACTTCCTCGTCGAGAAGGGCTGGGACCCGTCGATGGGTGCGCGACCGCTGCGTCGCGCGATCCAGCGCTACATCGAGGATCCGCTCGCCGACTTCGTCCTGCGCTCCGAGCTCACGCCCGGGGGCACCGTCCTTGTTGACGTCCCGCCCGAGGGCGACGAACAGGACTTGGCGCTGTCGATCATCCAGCCGGAAAAGGTTCCGGCTGCGGTCGGGGGATCGGAGACGAAGGCCGGCGACCAGGACGGCGGCGACGTCTCCGAGGACGGCGGCGAGGACTGAGCAGTCCGCCGCTGGGGCCCGCCCGGGCCTCGTAGCGGCGCGGTCGGCGGGGGGCGGTCCCGACCGGCTCGCCCCCTAGGCTCGGCGATCCATGGCCCGCCCCTCCACCGTTCACATCTGCTCGGAGTGCGGCCATCAAGAGGCCCGCTGGCACGGCCAATGCCCGGGGTGTCAGGCGTGGAACACGCTCGTCGAGGAGCGTGCGCCGACGGTCGCCGGCAGCGGTCGCTCGCAGCGTGGAGCGCGTGCGGCAGCAGCCGCACCGGTGCGCCTGCGTGATGTCGAGGCCGACAGCGCGCCGCGCATTCGCACCGGCATCGGCGAGCTGGACCGGCTGCTCGGCGGTGGGATCGTGCCCGGATCGCTCGTCCTGCTCGGCGGCTCGCCCGGCATCGGTAAGTCGACGCTCACAACGATGGCGCTCGGCCTGCTGCAGGGTGCCGGCCGGCGGACGCTCTACGTCTCCGGCGAGGAGTCGGCGGCGCAGATCCGCCTGCGCGCGGAGCGGCTGGAGGTCGGCTCGGCCCCCGGAGCGCTCGACATCCCGATGCTCGCCGAGACCGACCTCGGCGCGGTGCTCGCCACGCTCGAGGTCGAGCGGCCGGAGGTGTGTGTCATCGATTCGGTCCAGACCCTTGCCGCCGGCGAGCTGAGCGGGGCGGCCGGGACGGTCGGGCAGGTTCGGGAGGTCGCGGGCCGGATCATGGAGGTTGCCAAGCGCAACGACGTCGCCGTGATCCTCGTCGGCCACGTCACCAAGGACGGCGCGCTCGCGGGCCCGCGGGTACTCGAGCACCTCGTCGACTGCGTCCTGCAGTTCGAGGGCGAGCGCGAGCGCACCTACCGCACGTTGCGTGCGCTCAAGAACCGGTTCGGCTCAACGAACGATGTCGGTGTCTTCGAGATGCGCGAAGGGGGGCTCGTCGAGGTGCTCGACGCGAGCGCCCGCTTCGTCGCAGAGGCGACCAAGGCTCCCGGGAGCGTCGTTCTCGCAGCGATGGAGGGGTCACGGCCGCTGCTCGTCGAGGTACAGGCGCTCGTCTCGCCGAGCGAGCTCGTGCCGCCGCGGCGCGTCTGCGCGGGGATTGACCGCAACCGGCTGGCGCTTGTGCTTGCGGTCCTGGCACGACACGCGGGCGTTGGGACCGGCACCGCTGACGTCTTCGTGAACGTCGTCGGGGGCGTGCGCGTCGACGAGCCCGGGGCGGATCTCGCAATCGCCCTGGCCGTTGCCGGAGCGGCCCGTGGCGTGCCGCTCGGCGGAGAGGATCCGCGCGTGCCGGTCTGCGCCTTCGGCGAGATCGGCCTGACCGGGGAGCTGCGCTCGGTCGCCCACCACGACCGGCGCACAGAGGAAGCAGCGAAATTCGGCCTTGGGGCGGTGATCTCGCCGGATGGCGCCCCCACACTGAGGGCGGCGCTGAACGCCGCGCTGGGTCGCTCTGCTGCGGCCCAACGGGCCGCCTGAACACCCTCCTTCACGGGGAGAAGGCCTCCCCGGAAACCCTCAACCTCTGGTAAAGTCTCCCGAGATGGCGCATCGTAGCGGGGATGAAACGACCGATTTGGACGGTCGACAGGAGCCTCGCCTCGTCAAGTCGCTCGAGATGGTGGCGCCCGGAACGGCGCTGCGCGAGGGCATCGACAGCATCGTCCGCGCCCGCACCGGCGCCCTGATCCTCATCGGCGACACCGAGGAGCTCAGCTTCCTCTACTCCGGCGGGATCAAGCTCGAGATCGACTATTCGCCAGCGTTTCTCTATCAGGTCGCAAAGATGGACGGTGCGATCTGCCTGAATGCCAACGCGACGAAGCTCTCGATGTGCAACGTCCAGCTGATGCCGGATCCGACGATCCTGTCGCTGGAGACCGGGACGCGGCACCGCACGGCAGAGCGCGTCAGCAAGCAGACCGACGCGCTCGTCGTCGCCGTCTCCGCTCGCCGCGATGTCGTCTCGCTCTACGTCGACGGCGCGAAGTACATCCTCGAGGACATCCCGACCGTGCTCGCGAAGGCGAATCAGGCCCTCGCGACGCTCGACAAGTACCGCGTGCGCCTCGACCAGGTGTCGACGCGCCTGACGGCGCTCGAGTTCGAGGGCGGCGCGACGCTCCATGACGTGCTCACGGTCCTCCAGCGCTCCGAGCTCGTCACCCGCATGGCGGTCGAGATCGAGCGGTACATCGTCGAGCTGGGTTCGGAGGGGCGCCTCATTGAGATGCAGCTCGAGGAGACGATGGTCGGGACCGCCGCCGACAAGGCCGCGCTGGTGCGCGATTACCTGGTCGAGGACGGCGAGGAGGGGCTCGCACAGGCGCTCGACCAGGTCGGTCGCCTGCCCCATCAGGATCTGCTCGACTTCGGTCGCCTCGCCGAGGTGCTGGGCTACGACCGCAAACTGAACACGCTCGACTACCCCGTCTCGCCACGGGGCTACCGCATCCTCGGGCGCATTCCGCGCCTGCCGAAGATCGCGGTCGTGAGCATCGTGCAGGCGACAGGTGGGCTCGATCAGCTCCTGGCCGCAGCAGATGGCGAGCTCGAGGGGATCGAGGGCGTCGGTGAGCTCCGCGCGAAGGACATTCGCGAGGGGCTGCGCCGGCTGCAGGAGATCAATCTCGTGGACCGGTACCTGCAGACGTGATGGCTACGCGCGCAGTTGGAACGGCTGAGTCAGGGAGGCACAGCCGATGACGAAGGAGGAGACCATTTCTGAGGAGAAGGATGACCTCACCATCGAGGATCTCGAAGTCCGGATCGTCGAGCACATCGAGTTCGAGTGCGGCGACAGCGTGGTGTACCCACACCATGGGGCTGGCAAGGTGCTCACGAAGGAGACGAAGGTCATGCTCGGGCAGGAGCGCGTCTACCTGACGATCAAGATCCTGCACAACGACATGACTGTGATGGTCCCGTCCGACACGGCCACCCAGGTCGGGTTGCGCCGCGTGATCGACGAGGAGACCGTCGAGAAGGTGCTTGCCGTACTTCGGGATGACATCTCGGAGATGCCGAAGAACTGGAATCGGCGGTTCAAGCACAATCGCGACAAGATCAAGACGGGCGACATCTACGAGCTCGCCGAGGTGGTCCGCAACCTCGCGATCCGTGAGCACCAGAAGGGGCTCTCGACCGGTGAGAAGCAGATGTTCGTCCGGGCCAAGAAGGTCCTCGCCTCCGAGCTCATGTATGCGCTCGAGATGGACGAGACCGAAGCCGAAGAGCATCTCGACAACCTGCTCGCCGAGTCGGCGGGCGCAAAGGTCTGACGGGAACCGCGGTCATGGCGGTCGCGCTGGTCGTGGCCGCCGGACGCGGTGAGCGCCTCGGGTCTGACGGCCCGAAGGCGCTCGTCCCGCTGGCCGGACGGCCGATGCTCCACTGGAGCGTCGACGCGCTGGCCGCGACCCCAGGAATTGAGCGCATCGTCGTCGCGCTGCCGCCCGGGCACGAGCAGGACGTGCCGGAGGGTTGCGTCGGCGTGACGGGCGGGGCGGAGCGCTCGCACTCGGTGCGCGCGGCGCTGGCGGCGGCCGGAGATGCTGCGGTCCTGCTTGTTCACGATGCAGCGCGGCCGCTGCTCACGCCCGAGCTCACGGCGCACTGCCTGGCGGCGCTCGACGAGGACGGCGGTTGGGATGCCGCAGTGGCTGCCGCGCCCGTCACCGACACGATCAAGCGCGCCCCGGTCGGTCTGGCCGTCGAGGAGACGCTCCAGCGCTCTGCGCTCTGGGCGGTGCAGACGCCGCAGGTGTTCCGTCGGGCGGCGCTTGAGCAGGCGTTGTCGCATCCGGACGCGGAGCTCGCCGCGGCGACCGACGACGCGATGCTCGTCGAGCGTGACGGGGGGCGGGTACGCGTCGTGGCCGCGTCGGCCGACAACATCAAGGTCACGACACCTTTGGATCTCGAGCTCGCGGCTCTGCTGCTGCAGCGCCGCGCATGATTGCTTGAATCAGGCCCGTGCTGACCGACTACCACGTCCACCTGCGGCCCGACGGGCCTGGAACCGACGCCCGTGAATTCTTCACCGAGGCGAACGCCGAGCGCTATCGCGAGGCGGCATCCGAGCGCGGCATCGCCGAGCTTGGGGTCAGTGAGCACATCTACCGCTTCACCGAGGCGCTCGACATCTGGGACACGCCGTTCTGGCGCGAGTGTGCGGTCGACGACATCGATGCCTACTGCGACTTCGTGCGCGGCGCGACGGACTTGAAGCTCGGGATCGAGGCCGACTTTCTCCCCGGCCGGGAAGACCGCCTCCAGAACCTGCTGGAACGGCGCGACTGGGACTTCGTCATCGGCTCAATTCACTTCGTCGGCGACGGCGCGCTCGATCATGAGGACTACGACATCTGGGGCATGGGGATCGGCCCTGAGAAGGTGTGGTCCACCTACTTCACCTGGCTGGGTGAGGCGGCGCGCAGCGGTCTCTTCGATGTGCTCGCCCATCCGGATCTCGTCAAGCACTGGGGCGCGCAGCGGCCGATGCCGGAGGGGGACCTGCGGCGCTTCTACGAGCTGGCGATGGACGGCATCGCGCAGTCGGGCGTGGCGATCGAGGTGTCGACCGCGGGGCTGCGCAAGCCGGTCGGGGAGATCTACCCGACGAAGGCCTTTCTCGAGATGTGCATCGACGCCGGATGCCCGGTGAGCCTCTCCAGCGACGCACACACCCCCGAGGTCATCGGGCACGGCTATGAGGCGGCACTCGCGCTGCTTGCCGAGTGCGGGGTGACCGAGCTCGCGGTCTTCGAGGGCCGTGAGCGCCATCTGGAGCCGATCGGAGCATCATGAGCACCATGCGCAGCGGCATCGGGTGGGATTCGCATCGTCTTGAAGCGGGGCGGCCGTTGATCCTCGGCGGCGTCCGGATCGAGCATCCGGACGGGTTGGGTCTGGCCGGCCACTCGGACGCGGACGTGCTGACGCACGCGGTGATCGACGCGCTGCTCGGAGCCGCCGGCCTCGACGACATCGGCACCCACTTCCCCGACACCGACGAGCGCTGGCGGGGCGCGGACTCGATCGCGCTGCTCCAGGCGAGCGCCGCGCTCGTGCGCGGGGCCGGTCTGGAGCTCGTGAATATCGATGCGACCGTGCTGATCGAACTCCCGAAGCTCGGCGCCCGCAAGCATGAGATGCGTGACCGGATCGCGGCCGCTTGCGGTATTGCCCACACGCAGGTGAACATCAAGGCGACGACCGGCGAGGGCATGGGCTTCGTCGGCCGTGGCGAGGGGATCGCCGCGCTCGCCGTCGCGATGCTCTCGGGCGCCTAGAACCCGCCTGCATCGCACACTGGCGTACCCTCACCGGCGATGCGCGCTATTCGCCTCCACGACACCCGGCAGGGCGGGCCGGTCCCACTCGAGCCCCGCGATCCGGGCAAGGTCTCGATCTACGCCTGCGGCCCGACGGTCTACAACCGCATCCACATCGGCAATGCGCGCCCGTTCGTCGTCTACTCGCTGCTGAAGCGCTTCCTCCAGCACGAGGGCTACGCGGTCACCTTCGTCGCGAACATCACCGACGTCAACGACAAGATCTACGACGCCGCGCGGCCCCTTGACATTCCCAGTGCGCAGCTCGCCCAGGAGATGGCCGCTGCCTACATCGCGGACACCGGTGGGCTGGGGCTCGGCCGACCGGATCATGAGCCGCTCGCCGGCGAGACGATCGGCCCGATCAT
>WLNG01000007.1 GCA_009699915.1 Actinomycetota bacterium | reverse complement strand
CTCGTACAAGGCGCTGGCCGGAGCGCTGCTGCCGGTCTTCCCGCAGGAAGGCGGAGCCCTCGTCGGACTGGACTTCGACGCCACCCTCGCGTGGCCGGTCTACGACTGGATGGGTGTGGCGAAGGCCGCGCTGGAGTCGGTGTCGCGCTACCTCGCCCGCGATCTCGGGCCGCGCGGCATCCGCGTCAATCTTGTCTCCGCCGGCCCGATCGAGACGATGGCGGCCGGCGGCATCCCGGGCTTCGAGCAGCTCGCCTCAGGCTGGGTAACCGGTGCTCCGCTCGGCTGGGATCTCCAAGACCCAGAGCCCGTGGCGGAGGCCGTGCTGTTCCTGCTCTCGCCTGCCGCACGCGCGATCAGCGGCGAGATCCTCCACGTCGACGGCGGGTATCACGCGATGGGCGCCCCCACATGAGCGAGAGCCCCGCGACGGTTCTGCTGACCGGCGCGACCGGCTACCTGGGGACACTCACCCTCGGGCGGCTGCTCGCCGATCCGCAGGTCGAGGTGCTCTGCCTGATCCGTGCGGATGACGACGCACACGCCGCGCAGCGGCTCCAGGAGACGCTGAAGCGGCTCTGGAGCGAACCGGATCCCTCACAAGCGAGCCGGGTGCGGGCGGTCGCCTGCGATCTCTCGAGCGCCGTCGGCGACCTTCCCGGGCTCGGCGACATCACCCACATCCTCCACTGCGCAGCGAGCGTGCGCTTCGACCTCGAACTTGATGAGGCGCGGCTGGCGAACAAAGCGACGGCCGGTGTCGTGCTCGCCCTCGCGCGGCGCGCGCCGCGGCTCGAGCACCTGCTGCACGTTTCGACGGCCTACGTCGCGGGAACGCACAAGGGGCGTTTCGCCGAGACCGATCTCGACGTGGGACAGGGCTTCCGCAATACCTACGAGCAGACGAAGTTCGAGGCAGAGGGCTTCGTGCGGGCCGGCGCAGGTGACCTCCCGCTCTCCGTCGCGCGGCCGAGCATCGTCGTCGGAGAGGCGCGGACCGGCTGGACGACCACCTTCAACGTCCTCTACCCGCTCCTGAGGGCCTACAGCCGCGGACTGGTCACGCAGCTTCCGGCGGACTCCGGCGCGATCGTCGACATCGTCACGGGCGACTACGTCGCCGACGCGCTGGCCCACCTGCTCCTGCGATCCGGGGAGGTCGGCGGGACGTACAACCTCGTAGCGGGGCCCGGCGTCACCGACGTTGCTAGCGTAAGGGACCTCGCCGCCGAAGCATTCGACCTGCCCCCGGCGGTCTTCGTCGAGAGCACCGAAGGTATTCCGGCCCCGATTCTGTCACTGCTTGGATATCTCAACGTGCACGCCTCCTTTGACGATCGAAACGCCCGCTCGGTGCTCGACGAAGCCGGAATCCATCCCGTTCCGGTCGAGTCTGCCCTACGCACGGCGATCGCTTACGGGCTCGAATCGAAGTGGGGTCGGCGTGCCGTCTCACGCGATGTTGCCCCGGATTTCTCTGAGGAGGCTGCGGCATGACGCGCAGCGCGCGGTATGCCAATCTCGCAGCGGTCGTGATCCCGTTCCTGGCGACGCTCGCCGCGATCGTCATCTTCTGGGGTGCGGGTGTCGACGCGATTGACCTCGGTCTCTTCGCTGCCTTCTACGTCCTCACCGGGCTCGGCGTGACGCTCGGGTTCCACCGCCTGCTCACGCACAAGGCCTTTGAGACCTACCGTTCCATCCGCATCGCCTTCGCGGTGCTCGGCACGCTGGCCGTCGAGGGCCCCGTGATCTCGTGGGTCGCCGACCACCGCAAGCACCACGCGCATACCGACGTCGAGGGAGATCCGCACAGCCCGCATGTCGGGCATAACGGCGGTCTCAAGGGACTCTGGTACGCCCATGCCGGGTGGCTGGTGCACGAGCAGGGCACTGCCTCGCCGCGTCGCTACGCGAAGGATCTCGTCGAAGACAACAGCATCCGCTGGATCCATGACCGGTTCTTGTGGTTCGTCCTGCTCTCGCTCGGATTGCCCGCGCTTCTGGGCTATCTCCTCCACGGCTTCACGCTCTCCGGGCTGCTGACCGGCCTGCTGTGGGGCGGCTTCGTGCGCATCTTCTTCGTCCACCACGTGACGTGGAGCGTCAACTCGGTCTGCCACTTCACCGGGCGGCGCCGCTTCAACGTGGAGGACCGGTCGACGAATGTCTTCTGGCTCTCGCTGCCGTCGTTCGGCGAGTCCTGGCACCACAACCATCACGCGTTTCCGCGCTCGGCCGACCACGGCCTGCGCCGCTGGGAGCGCGCGCTCGATCCCTCGGCCTGGACCGTCGCGGTAATGGAGAAGCTCGGGCTGGCCTGGAACGTCGTGCGCATCGCGCCCGAGCGCCAGCAGGCCATGCTCGCGACCTGAGTGCGCGGGCCCGGTGCCCCGGCCCCAGCTCAGTGCTTGGCCGGCAGCGGGACGGTCAGCACCGGCAGATCGGCGTGTGAGACGGCGGCGCGCGCCACGCTCCCCGCCAGCGCGCCGCGGATACCGGTCAGCCCGCGGGTGCCGATCACGGTGACCGACGGCTGCAGCTCCTCGATGCGGTCAACGATGCCGCGCCAGATCGGCCCGGCGGTCTCGATCGTCGCCGCGGTTGCCGTAAGGCCCGCCTCGAGTGCCAGATCGACGCCGCGCTGAGCCACGGCATTGGCCGCGTCCTGCTGGAAGTCGAGCGCTTCGATCCCGCCCCCGTAGACCGCGGTGGCGGCCGATGCTCCGGTTCCCGGTTCCCAGACATACAGCACCTCTGCCGAGGCTCCGGGGAAGAGTTCGGCTGCGACCGCGATCGCGTGGTCTGCGTTCTCTGAGCCGTCATAGGCGATAAGGATGGTCATGGGTGCTCCAGGGCCGAGGGTCTGACCGACAGCCTACCCCGGATCGGGCTCATCGCCGCCGCCGTCAGGCGCCGTTGGCCGACCGCGCGAGGTTGCCGAGCTCCTCCGCCGCCGCTTCGGCCGGGCGCACGACAAAGCGTTCGACTGTGCCGTCGCGCAACTCAACCTCGACGAGTTTGCGCCGTCCTTCGACGCGCACATCGCTGATGTCGGTCAGCGGCGTAGACCAGTCGCGCCCGCCGAGCGCGTGGTCGATCCGGTGGCCGTCGAAGCGCAGCTGGCCGTCGGCCACATGCAGTCTGCCGCCGACAGCGCGCCAACGGCTCTGAAAGCGATTCGCGCGTTTCGACCAGACGGCACGGTCGGTCATCTGCTGCTGATCGGGCACCGTTGGACCCTACCCGGAGGCGGGCTGCCGGGGGAAAATTCGTCGCGCGCCGGACGGGCGCGGCTCAGGCGGGAGCCTCGGCACGCGCGGCGTCATCCTCCATCCGCGCCTGGGCGGCGGAGCTGCGCCCGCGCGGCATGAACGCCGTCACCACGAGCGCTGTCGCCGCCCCGGCGGCGCTCAGCAGGAAGGCGCCCTCGTATCCGCCGATCGATGGCAGCCCGTCGGCGTTCATGGAGCCGGTCAGGATCGCCGCGGCGATCTGGCCGCCGATGGCGCCACCCGCTGAGCGGGCGATCAGGTTGACGCTCATCGCCATGCCGGTCTGCTCCTGGGGGACCGCGTCGATCACGAGGTTCGCCATCGCGGCGAGCGAGAGGCCGAGACCCATGCCGAGGATCGCGTTGCCGACCAGGATCTGCCACGGATGGTCGTGCAGAACGGCGAGCATGACGCACGAGATCACGCCGAACGCCGCTCCGAGCGCCAACGGCAGGCGGGAGCCGCCGCGCGTCGACATGCGGCCGGAGAGCGGCCCTGCGAGGAACATGAGCAGCGCGCTCGGCAGCAGGTAGAGCCCCGCGAGCGTGACGCTGGCGCCGAAGCCGTAGCCGACCGAGCTCGGCGTCTGAACGAGCTGCGGGACGAGGACGAACGATCCAAAGATCGCCAGCCCCACAGAGAAGGCGGCGACGTTCACGGTCCACATGGCGCGGCGGCGCATGAGCCGCATGTCGATCAGCGGCTCCGGGATGCGCAGCTCCCAGAGGCCGAAGAGCACAAGAACGATCGCGCCGGCGGCGAAGAGCCCGAGCACCCCACTGCTCGTCCAGCCCCAATGGTTGCCCTCGCTGATGGCGAGCAGGACGCCCGCAAGACCGGTCGCCATCAGCGTGGCTCCCACGTAGTCGATGGCCGCGCGTACGCGCACCGGAGATTCCGGCACGAATCTCCAGGTCGCGATCGCAGCGATGAAGCTCAGCAGGAGCGAGAGCACGAAGATCGAGTCGACGCCGAGCTTGTCAACGAGCACGCCGGAGATCACGAGCGCGATCCCGCCGCCGATCCCGTACATCGCCGAGATGGTCCCGATCCCGGTCGCGACCCGCTCGCGCGGAAACTCGTCGCGGATGATGCCGATCGCCAGCGGGAGGATCGCGCCGCCCGAACCCTGGATCAGGCGGCCGAGCAGGTAGAGCGCGAAGGAGTGCCCGAGGATCGGGATCAGGCTGCCGAGCGCGAAGACGCCGAGCGAGATCAGCAGCAGGCGCTCCTTGCCGAACATGTCGCCCAGGCGCCCGGTGATCGGTGTGGCGATCGCGGCAGCGAGGAGGTTCAGCGTCAGGAGCCACGTGACGTTCGAGGTCGAGACGCCCAGCTCCTGTTGGATGCGTGGCAGGGCGGGCACGATCATGGTCTGGGCCATCGTGTAGGCGAGGGCGCCCAGGGCGAGGATCACGAGCGTGAGGGTTGGGCTCGAACGCGTCCGGGAAGCCGTGTCCGGGACGCCGGTCATACGTGGTCCTCGATCGAATGCGCGAGCGAGGTGAGCAGCTTCGCCGCCTGCCGGCGCTCCGCCGGGGAGAGCGCGGCGAAGGCGGCGCGGCGCCACGCCGCGACCTGCTTGCGCTTCGCGGCGAGAGCGAGCACGCCGGTCTGCGTCAGGGCGACGTGGACGACGCGGCGGTCTACGGCGTCGCGCTCGCGTATGACGAGCCCTTGGCGCTCGAGCGCTCCGAGCATGCGCGTGACCGTCGGGGTGGCGATCCCGGCGCCATGGGCGAGCTCGCCGACCTGCAGCGGCCGTCCGCCGCGGTCGAGCGAATCAAGGACATGGAACTGTGAGAGCGAGAGCTCGCCCACGGCGGTGGCAGCGGTGATCCGGCCCCGTGCGCGGCGCGCGGCGAGCATGAACTCTCCGAGCGCCTCCGAGAAGGCGTCGAGCTCGGCGTCGTCCTGGGGCGCCGCGGTCTCCTGCGCGGGGGCGGGCATCGGCGCAGGTTACCACGTTAGTTAGCGTGCTAAGTACTTTTCGCCGCGCCGGTTCAGCCGGTTCAGCCGGTTGCAACGTTCCAGCTGATCAGCGGGGTGCTGCAGCTGTTCCCGCTGCGCGCGAGTCTCACCTGGTACGTCCCGCTGCCGGAGGTCCGTCGCAGGATGCCCCTGAACGCGCGGTTCCAGCGGCCGGTCCCATCGGTCGCCCGCCGATATACGCCGAACGCGCCGGTGGCCTTCAGTGGGAGATCGTTGAGCTCGTCGGGAATATGGACGTACCCGCTCGGTGTGCAGTCGGCGTGCCAGTCGATGTCGACATGCTCGATGCGTTTTCCGGAGCGCTGGATGACCACCGGCTCCTCCTGCGATGTGGCGCCGGCGTAGATGCGGCCGGGGGAGCGCAGCGCCGTCCAGCCGAGCGGCGTCGACGTGCATGTATCGCCTCCGGTAAGCGTCACCTTCAGGCGGCCGCTCGCGAACCGATGACCGATCCGGCCGGTGATCGTCATCTGCAGACGACCCGCGCCTGTCGTCTGCGTGCGTACTGCGGAGAACCGCCCGCTGGGGAGCAAGCTCACCGGATTGAACTCCGCGATCGGGAAGGAGCGGTTGACGGCGACCGACGCGCCGCTGTTGCAGCTCAGGCGCAGACCGATCACAAAGGTCTTGGGACGCAGGGTCTTCGGCTTGGTGATCAGGACGAACGCGTCGTACTGGTCGGTGCTGCCGCCGTAGACGCCCGCCGATGCACTCGCACAGGGCAGAAGGATCGCCGCGGCGGCGAGCGTGCTGATGAGAAGGCGGGCGTGACGGGGCATGACGGTTCGACGGGGCGGAACACCCGTCCTGCAGGGTTTCACACCGTGCGTCGAGAACACGCAGGCGCGTGTGAGCCGGGAGCCGTCAGCCGTGGACGAGCCCCAGCTCGCGTCCCTCACGCTCGAGATCGTCGCGATGCTCCGGGGCGGCGATCGAGATCAGCAGGCGGGCGCGCTCGCCGAGCGACTTCCCGCGCAGCCGCACGGCGCCATGCTCGGTCACGACATGGTCCACGGTGTTCTTACTTGTGGTGACGACCGAGCCCGGCGTGAGCTGCGCGCGGATTCGACTGCGTCCCGAGCGTGCAGTCGCGTGCAGGACGATGAAGGCTTGGCCGCGCTCAGCGGCCATCGCACCCCGGGCGAAGTCGGCCTGGCCGCCGCTCGACGACCAGTAGCGCCCGGCGATCGTCTCGGAAGCGCACTGGCCAAAGAGGTCGACCTCGGTCGTCGCGTTGATGGCCGCGAAGTCCGGCTGCTGGGCGATCGTCACCGGATTGTTGACCCAGTCGACGGAGAGCATCTCTACGCCGTCGTTATCGCGCAGGAAGTCGTAGAGCCGCTTGGTTCCCAGGCAGAAGGTCGCGACATGCTTGTTGCGCCGGCGGAACTTGCGGGTTCCGTTGATGACCCCCGACTCGATGAGATCGATGGCGCCGTCGCTGAGCATCTCGGTATGCAGCCCGAGGTCGCGATGGTCCCGCAGCGCGTCCATCACCGCGTTCGGGATCGCGCCGATGCCGGTCTGCAGCGTTGCGCCGTCGGGAATCCGCTCCGCGATCAGCTCGGCGATCCTTTGGTCAGCTTCGCTCGGGATCGCGGGCTGGAACTCCATCAGCGGCCGGTCTGCGTGCGACCACCCCTCGATCTGCGAGACGTGGATGACGTTGTGCCCGGTCGTGGCCGGCATCTGCTCGTTCACCTCGAGCCAGAAGGGGACCCTGCCGATCAGCGCCGCCGCGTAGTCGGCGTTGGTTCCGAGACTGAAGAAGCCGTGGCGGTCCGGTGGACTGGCCGCCGCGAGCACCATTGAGCAGCGCGTCGTCTGGTGCAGGAGCTGCGGCATCTCGAAGAAGTGGTTCGGGACGAGGTCGCAGTGGCCGTCGAGGTACGCCTGCCGGTCGGCGGCCGAGAGGAAGTAACTGACGTGCCGCAGGCGGTCGCCGAAGGCGCCGCGGATGTACGCGCGCTCACGCAACGGGTGCATCTGATGGATGCGCACGCGCGCAAGCCGGTCGGCATGCTGCTCGAGCGCGTCGATCAGCCCGGTGGGTTCGCCGTTGGCCAGCGGGACGATGAGATCCGCCCCCGGAACGATCCGGTCGAGCAGCGCCTCGGGAGGTTGGGGCCCCGGGATCGGGGGTGCGGTCACCCGGGTACCCCGGCTGTCGCCTCGATCTCCGCACGTCGCGCCGGGGAGAGCTCGCGCCACGCGGGGTCATATTCGAACGCCTCGGTCAGCGTCAGATGGCGGAATCCCTGGCCGATGATCTCCAGCTGATCGGGGTGGGTGAGGGCAGGGTGGGTGAGACCGCATGCCCGCGCGAGCCGGCCGAGCTCGCCACGCAGCGCGCGCACGTAGGCGGTCGCGCGCAGCGCCTTGTCTGCCGGGTCGAGTCCACGCGTCAGCCACGGGTTCTGGGTTGCCACGCCGGTCGGGCAATGCCCTGTATGGCAGCGCTGCGCCTGGATGCAGCCGATGCTCAGCATCGCCTCCCGCCCGACGCTGACCTGGTCTGCGCCGAGGGCGAAGGCGATCAGCGCGTTCGCCGGCAGTCCAAGCTTCCCGGAGCCGATGAAGACGATGTCGTCCTGCAGGCCGGCGCGGGCGAACGTCCCGAAGACCCGTGCGAAGCCGAGCTTGAACGGCAGCGAGACGTGGTCGGTGAAGACGAGCGGGGCGGCGCCGGTCCCGCCCTCGCCGCCGTCGATCGTTATGAAGTCGGGCCCGCAGCCGGTCTGCGCCATGCGCGCGGTCAGCTCGTCCCAGAACGTCTGCTCGCCGACGGCGGACTTGATCCCGACCGGCAGACCGGTCTCGGAGGCCAGTAGCTCGATGAACTCGATCAGCTCGTCCGGACCGGAGAACGCGCTGTGGGCCGCGGGACTCAAACAGTCGACCCCAGCTGGCACGCCGCGCACCCGCGCGATCTCAGCCGTGACCTTCGCCCCTGGGAGCATGCCGCCGAGGCCCGGCTTCGCCCCCTGCGACAGCTTGATCTCGATTGCGCGCACGGGACCTTCGGCCACCCGCTCGCGTAGCTGCTCGAGGCTGAAGTTCCCGCGTGCGTCGCGGCAGCCGAAGTACCCGGTCCCGATCTGCAGGACCAGCTCGCCGCCCTGCAGGTGGTGCGTGGAGAGCCCGCCCTCACCGGTGTTGTGCCAGCAGCCCGCCTCCAGCGCGCCGCGGTTGAGCGCGCTGATCGCCGGGCCGGAGAGCGCCCCGAAGCTCATGCCGCTGATGTTCACGGCCGAGGCGGGGCGGAAGGCGTGGCGGCGCCCATGTGCTCCCCCGAGCACCTTCGGGCCCGCAAGGGCGAAGTCCGGCGCTGACCCGGCCGCGCCTGCCGCCGGGTCTGCGAGCGGACGGGCCGCATGCTTGATGATCGTGTAGCCCTCGATCTGCTCCATCTCGTTGTCGGTGCCGAAGCCGAAGGTGTTGCGGCGGCCCTTCGAGGAGCTGTAGATCCACGCGCGCTCGTCGCGCGAAAACGGCCGCTCCTCGTTGTTGGAGGTGACGATGTACTGGCGTACCTCCGGGCCGACGCTCTCCAGCAGGTAGCGCAGGTGGCCGACCACCGGGAAGTTGCGCAGGATCGCGTGGCGGCGCTGGACGAGGTCGTACGCAACCACTCCTGCGAGGGCGGCGCCCGCCGCCGCGATGCCACGGCGCCGACCGTCTGAGCGGGTGCTCATGGGCATGGTCTATCACCGATGCCGCGAAATGAAGCCTGCTGGCCGTGATCGCTCACCGGCGCATCGCGGCGACGGCCCACGCGATGAAGAGCGCCTGCAGTGGCAGGCGCGCCTGCAGCGCGGCCGCGCCCCCCGGGATTTCGGGGAATTCCTGCGGGTGGCGCGCCATGTGCACGTTCGCCGGGAAGACCCCCACGAGGGTGAGGAGCGACAGCCATCCCCCCAGTCGGCGCAGGCGCCGGTCCGAGCACATCAGGGCGCCGCCGCCGAGGATCTCCGCCGCGCCGCTGGCGGCGTTCATCGCCTCATGCGCCGGCAGCCAGGGCGGCATGATGCGCAGATAGAACCGCGGGTTCACGAAGTGGTTGACCCCCGCAAGGATGAAGACCGGGCCAAAGAGCCGGGCAACCGTCCGCACAGCGGTCAGGCCCCCGGCAGTTCGAACTGCTCGTCGCCGATGCTGATTACGGCCGGGTCCGTGCTGCCAGCGCGCACCGTCACTGCCAGCGGCACCTCGTCGTTCGTCGTCTCAAAGACGGCAAGCGCGACGTTGGAGCCCCCGAGCGCCTCCGCCAGCACGCGCACGCCGTCGATGAGCCGGTGCAGGCCGCCGATCGCACCGGTGATCTCTCCGGACACCGCGTCGACCTCGAAGGCCGGCAGCATCCGAACGTCGGGAAGCGGCGGAACGGGGACGTCGAGGGACACGCCGTGGGCGAGCTGCACGACACGGTCACCGAGGTCGACTTCGATCGCGGCGAGCCGCGAGCAGTCCACGACCGCGGGGTGGGTCCCGTCGCGTTCGATCACGCCCACGGCACGCAGCGCGCCCGACCGGTGGAGGTACTCGCGCAGGGCGACGACGGCCTGATCGAGTGCTCCGACAGAGCTGACGAGCTCGGCGGGATCCGGGTCGGCTGGGGTCATCGGCGCGACCGTAGCAGCGCGGCTCAGCGGGTCACGAAGCGGGCGCGCTCGATCCGCTGGGCGGTGATCTCGCCCCAGCGTGCGCCGTCGGCCGCCTCGCGCACACGCCGCGCCGCCGCGGCGTGGTCGTAGCGCGTGCGCCGGAGCTCGACCGTGCCGTCGTCATGGACCAGCGCCCAGGCTGCGCGCGGGTTGCCGTCGAAGGGCATCCCGACGCTTCCCGGGTTCAGGATCTCGATGCCCTGCGGCTCGGCAACGCGCAGGAAGGGCATGTGCGTATGCCCGACAACAAGCCGCGCATCGTCCACGTTTGCGAGCAGATCGGCATCCTGCGGCTCGGGCTCGGGCAGGAATCCCTGGACGTCGGAGACCGGCGAGGCGTGCCAGGCATGCCCGCCGGGAACCGGAGCGCCGGCGGGCAGGGCGGCGAGTGCCGCGACCTCCTCGTTCCCGAGCGCCGCGGCCGTGTGGGCGATCGCCGCCCGGACGTTCTCATCGGGGGGAGCCGCGTGCGGTGCGGCCGTCCAGCGTTCGCCGTTGCCGCGGATCCATGTGGCGTCAGGCAGCGAGCGCAGCAGCGCGAGCGTCTCCACAGGCCAGCCGCCGAAGAGCGTGAAGTCGCCCCCGAGCAGCCAGCTGTCCACCTTGAGCGGCCGCGCTTCGGCAAGGACGGCCTCAAGCGCCGGCAGATTTCCGTGGACGTCATAGAGCATCCCCCACATCGCCGTGCGAATCTATCTCCGCGATGTTCCAATTGCACGGACCGACTCTGACCCTGCGCGCTCCGACGCCCGACGATGCGCCGGCCCTCTTCGCCCTGGCGAACGACGATGAGGTCACCCGCTGGTTCTCGTGGGGGCCCTACACGACGATCGAGGAGCCGCAGGCCTATATCGCGCGCGCCGCAGAGCGCAGCGCCGCCGGTGAACAGCTCGATCTGCTCATCGTCCACCGCGAGCGCGGGCCGGCCGGCATCACCGGGCTCTCGGAGTTCAGCGAGCGCGACGGCCGCTGCATGATCGGCACGTGGCTCGGCCGCGACTTCTGGGGGTCGGGAGTCAACCGCGAGTCCAAGGCGATCATGATGCGCCTCGCGTTCGAGCTGCTCGGTCAGCATCGCCTCGGGTCCTACTCCAACCCGGCCAACGAGCGATCCACGCGGGCGCTGCTGGGCGTGGACTTTCGCCATGAGGGCGTGCTGCGCGACTGGCATCGCCATCCCGCAGGCTGGCTCGACGTGAACGTCTTCGGACTGCTGCGCGAGGAGTGGGAAGCGTCGGAGCTTGCCGGGATCGAGGTCCGCGCCGAAGGCGAGCTGCCCGCGGCGTTCCGATCCGCCGCGGCCTGACCTTCCGGCTCAGCTGCCGCGCGCGTCCCAGCGGAAGCCGCGCACGGCCGCCACGGCTCCAAGCGCGGCCCAGAGCAGCAGCACGGCGAGGTCGGAGAGCAGATCATGCAGCGGCTTGCCGGTGACCAGAGCGGCCTGCAGCCCGTTGATGACGTGGACGAGCGGCAGGGCGTTGGCGATGTCGTGAAGGAACGTGGGGACCTTCTCCACGTCGTAGAAGACGCCGGAGATGAAGATCACCGGCAGGAAGATGATGTTCGTGTAGGCCGGGGCTGCCTCGAAGTTCGGGATCACGTATGAGAAGGCCACCCCGATCGCCGCGAAGCAGCTCACGCCGAGCAGCGTGAAGATCACCAGGGTCAGCCAGTTCTCGGGCCACCCGAGGCCGAAGGCGAAGCGGCTCGCGAGCACGACGATCGCGATCTGCACGAGCGCGTTCGTCGCCGCGCTGCCCAGCACGCCCGCCAGGTAGGAGCGGCCGGGGAGCGGCGTCCCGTGCATCCGCTTGAGGACGCCCGCATCGCGCAGGAAGGTCATCTGCATCGCCAGGGCGTTGAACGTCGTGGCCATCACGGAGAGGCCGGCGATTCCGGGGACGATGATCCGCAGCTGGTCATCGTCGGAGATGGCGCCGAAGAGTACGAGGAAGATCAGCGGCAGCACGAAGCTGAAGAACGCCGCCGTCGGGTTGCGCCAGAACATGCGGCGCTCGAGGCGGTAGTGGCGCCAGGCGAGCGTCATGTCGCTCATGCCGCCGGCTCCGATGGGGCAGCGTCGACGTCCTCGGTCAGCTCGAGGTACACGTCCTCCAGGCTCGGCCGCGTGACCGTCAGGTCGCGCAGCGGCTCGTTGCCGGCAAGTGCGGCGGTCGTGAGCTCGTTGAGGAGCGGGGTCGGATCCTCGACCTCGCGGGTCTGCCGGATCCCATCCGCGTCGGTCCACGCGACCTGGCAGCGCGAGGCGGCGGTGCCCAGCGTCGAGGGCGGTCCTTCGACGACGATCCGCCCGTCCTTGACGATCGCAACCCGGTCGCAGAGCGCCTGTGCCTCGTCGAGGTAGTGCGTCGTCAGCAGCACCGTCTTTCCGAGCTCCTTCAGGCGGCGAATGGTGGCCCAGGCGGCCCGACGGGCGGCAGGGTCGAAGCCGGTCGTCGGCTCGTCCAGGAAGATCAGCTCCGGGTCGCCGACCAGCGCCAGCGCCAGGTCCAGTCGCCGCGCCTGCCCGCCTGAGAGCGTCCGCGCCAGGGCGTCGCGCTTCTCTCCCAGGCCGACGATCTCGATCACCTCGTCGACGTCACGCGCGCCGGGGTAGAGCGCGGCCCAGTAGGCGACGGCTTCGTGGACCTTCACATGGCGGTACATCCCGCAGCTCTGCAGCACGATGCCGACGCGTTCGCGCAGATCGCGCGGCCGGTCGCCGGGATCCATGCCCAGAACGGTGACCTCGCCGCCATCGCGCACGCGGTAGCCCTCGAGGATCTCGACGGTCGTTGTCTTCCCGGCGCCGTTCGGACCCAGCAGGCCGAAGATCTCACCCGTTGCTACCTCAAAGTCGAGGCCGCGCACAGCCTCATGGTCGCCGTAGCGCTTGCGCAGATCGCGCACGAGGATTGCCGGGGCACCGGAGGGCACCGGGCGAGGGTAGACGGCCTTGAGCTCGAGCGTCCTCCCGGTGGGCCTCAGGCTGCAGGTGAGTGGAGGCCGATGCGCGATACTGGGCCGGTATGGCGAAGGCGAGGGACATCCCGGGCCTGCGGGGCGACATGACGTATGCCGAGGCTGCTGCGGCGACTGTGGCCGTGCGTACGCAGGAGCTCTTCGAACACCGCGCCGGCGTCCTCGACATGGCCCAGATCGAGCGCGTCCACGCGATGCGCGTTGCCACGCGGCGTCTGCGCGCCGTCCTCGAGGTCTATGCGCCGTGCTTCCCCAAGGCGCAGCTGCGATCGGTGCTCGCCGACGTGAAGGAGCTCGCCGATGCGCTCGGCGCGCGCCGCGATCCGGACGTCGAGCTGCTGGCGCTGGAGCGCTTCGCGGCGGCTGCCGGCCCAGAGGAGCGCGCCGGTGTCGAGCGTCTCAGCGCCCGCACGCGCGTCGAGCAGCGCGAGGCGAACGCGCGCCTTGCGGCAGCGCTCGGGCAGGTCGATGCCGGCGATCTGCGCGGCCGGCTCGAGGGCCTCGCGGGCATGGACGGAGCCGCCTGACGTGCGCGCACGCAAGGTCAAGGGCCTCGATCCCGCCGGGGCGCTCGCCGACAACGCCGAGCGAATCGTGCGTGTGCGGCTCGACGAGCTCTGGTCGTTCGTGCCCGCAGCTCTCGCGCCGGGGGCGATCGGCGAGCTTCACGAGATGCGCATCGCCGCCAAGCGCCTGCGCTACGTCCTGGAGGTCACCGCGGACGCCTGCTTCGGACCCTTCGCCCACACCGCGGCGCGGCGCGTGCGCGAGGTGCAAGACCTACTCGGCGAGATCCATGACTGCGACGTTCAGCTGCCGCGGGTCGAGGCGCTCGTCGCCGAGCTGCGCGATGCCGATGCGCAGGAGCTGCTGATCCGGGCCGCGGGGGCCCCCGACCTCGACCCTGCGCATGCTGCTGAGCTGCCGCATGCGCAGGAGTGGCGCGGTCTGCTCGCGCTGGAGGCGTACCTGCGCGCGCGCCGGGACCTGCTGGCAGAGCGCTTCCGAGACCTCTGGCTGGATCTCGAGCGCGATGGCCTGCGCGCGCGCTTGGAGTTCGCCACCGGAGAACGTCCGTCCCACGAGGAGGTGCAGAGCGCATGAACGAGCCGCCGATCGATGCCGGTGAGCGCTTCGTCCCGACGGCCGAGGAGCCCTTTCCGGCTCCGCGCGAGTCGCTGGACATCGCCGACGCGGGCCTCTCCTTCAACCGCGAGGTCTCATGGATCGACTTCAACGACCGGGTGCTCCAGCTCGCCGAGGATCCCGCTCAGCCACCGTTGGAGCGCCTGAAATTCGCGGCGATCTTCTCATCGAATCTCGATGAGTTCTTCATGATCCGCGTCGCGGGCCTGCACGATCAGGTCGAGGCCGGCATCACCGACAAGCGGCGTGGGGGGCTCAACCCCGACGAAACGATCGATGTCCTGCGCGCGCAGATCCAGCCGCAGGTCGATCGCCAGGCGCGGCTCGTCAGCGGCGAGCTGCGGTCCGTCCTCGCCGAGCACGGGCTGCGCCTGAGTTCGCTCGCCGACGTCCCGGCCGATCAGCTGCCGCAGCTGCGCGAGCGTTTCCGTCAACAGGTGCTCCCCGTCCTCACGCCGCTCGCCGTCGGCCTCGGTCGCCCGTTCCCATACATCTCGAATCTTGCGTTGAGCCTCGCGGTGCTCGTGCGCGACCCGCAGACTGCGGTCACCATCTTTGCGCGCGTGAAGGTACCGAAGGAGATGCTCCCCCGCTTCGTCCCGGTGGTCGAGGGCGAGACGACCTTCGTGTTGCTCGAGGAGCTGATCGCCGAGAACCTCGACGCGCTTTTCCCGGGGATGGAGATCCTCGATCACGGGCTCTTCCGCGTGACGCGCGACGCGGACTTCGAGGTCTCCGATGAGGCCGACGACCTGCTCGAGGCGGTGCAGGCGGAGCTGCGTCGGCGGCCGTTCGGCGAGGTCGTGCGCCTTGAGGTCGAGGAGGGACTCAGTCCCGCGATCCGGGATGAGCTCAGCACTGCGCTGCGCGTCGAGGATCGGCAGGTCTACACCGTCCCCGGGCTGCTCGATCTCAACGATCTCTGGCAGATCGTGCGGCTCCCGGGACATGCCGACCTGCGCGACGAGCCCTTCCAGGCCGTGAATGCCCCGGCCCTCGCCGGTACATCGGACGACGACGGTGGCGACATCTTCGCGGCGATCCGCGCGGGCGACATCCTCGTGCACCATCCGTATGAGTCGTTCGCGACCTCCGTGGAGCGCTTCGTCACGCAAGCCGTCGAGGACCCGGACGTCCTTGCCGTCAAGCAGACCGTCTACCGCACGAGTGACGACTCGCCGCTCGTGCCGTCGCTGATCCGCGCGACCGAGCAGGGCAAGCAGGCCGTCTGCCTGGTGGAGCTCAAGGCGCGGTTCGACGAGCAGGCGAACATCACCTGGGCGCGCAAGCTTGAGGAGGCGGGCGTCCACGTGGTCTACGGACTCTCGTCCATGAAGACCCATGCGAAGTGCCTGCTGGTGGTGCGACGCGAGGGTGACGGCGTGCGCCGATACGTGCACATCGGAACCGGCAACTACCACCCGACGACGGCCCGGCTCTACACCGACTTCGGCCTCTTCACCTGCGACGAGCAGATCGGCGCCGACGTCGCCGACATGTTCAACTTCCTGACCGGCTATGGGCGCCCGCAGGAGTATCGCGGGGTGCTCGTGGCGCCCACCTTCATGCTCGACGGGCTGCTCGAGCGCATCGAGCGCACAATCGCCGCCTCAGCCGCGGGCAGCGATGCGCGCATCTGCTTCAAGATGAATGCGCTCGTCCACCCGCGCATCATCGAGGCGCTCTACCGGGCCTCCGCCGCGGGTGTCACCGTGGACCTCAACGTGCGCGGGGTCTGCTGCCTGGTGCCCGGGATCCCGGAGGTCTCCGAGCGCATCCGGGTCACCTCGATCGTCGGGCGTTTCCTGGAGCATTCCCGGATCTACGGCTTCGAGTACGGCGACGAGACCGAGGTGCTGATCGGCTCGGCCGATCTCATGCCCCGCAACCTCGACAACCGGGTCGAACTGATCACGCCCGTGCGCGACCCGGCCTGTCGCGAGCGGCTCTTCGAGG
>WLNG01000069.1 GCA_009699915.1 Actinomycetota bacterium | reverse complement strand
GGGCCTTGATGCGCTCGGAGAGCTCGAGCACCGAGATGCTCTTGAGCTCGTCGATCCACTCCTGTGTGCTGGTTGCCATGTTGTTTCTCCTTGGTGGTCGCTTCGGCGTGCTCGGCTAGGCCGAAGCGTCCGCCTCGTTCTCGTTGTCTGAAGGTGTGTCATCGGCGGCCTCGGCGGCGGGTTCATCCGCCACGGGGGCCGTCTCCTGCGTGTCGTCCGGTGCCGCCTCGGCCTCAGCCTCGGCCTCCGGAGCCGCCTCAGCCGCGGCCTCGTCGTCCGGAGCCTCCGGCTCGGCAGCCGGTGCGGCCGCCGCAGGCGCCTCGCCCGCTTCGACCTCGCCGGACTGCTTCTTCTCGTTGAGCTGGCCGAGGGCGATGGCGAGACCGCCAAGCAGTCCGCCAAGGCTTCGCGCCAGACCCGTGATGGGCGACGCGACGACGCCGACGAGCTGCCCGTAGAGCACCTCACGGGCCGGCAGCCTGGCGATCGTCTGGATCTGCTCAACGTCGAGCGTCTCGCCGTTCATCATGCCGCCCTTGAAGGCGAGGATCGCGTGCTCCCGATGGAATGTCGAGATCGCCTTTGCGGCAGCGGCCGCATCACCGCGTACGAAAGTCAGCGCAGTCGGGCCCGACAGCAGGTCCTTGAGGTACTCGGCGCCGACGGCGTCGGCCGCCCGCTCGGTGAGCGAGTTTTTCACCACGCGCAGGGTCGCGTCGACCCCGCGCAGCTGAGCGCGGACCTCGGCGACCTGGGTCACGGTGATCCCGCGGTAATCGACGGCGAAGATCGCCTCCGACTCCTTGATCTGATCGGCGATCTCAGCGACCGCCACGGCCTTTTCTGCTCTGTTCATGGGCCTCCTCGTCCGGACTTCCACCCGCCGTCGCGGGCTGCCGAAGGTCTACGGTGGCGCGATTTCCTGGGCGTTACGCCGCGGCCGGCGTGGCCTCCAGGAGGTCGCGAAGTCGTGTGGGATCGACCTTGACGCCAGGCCCCTGCGTGGAGGCCAGCGTGATCGAACGGATGTACTTGCCCTTGGCAGCCGACGGCCTGGCGCGAACCAGCTCGTCGATAACCGCGGCGTAGTTCTCGAGCAGCGCACGCTCGTCGAAGCTCTTCTTGCCGATCACGAGGTGGACGATCGCGTTGCGGTCGGTGCGGTACTCGACCTTGCCGGCCTTGGCCTCCTCGACCGCCTTGGCGACATCGTTGGTGACCGTGCCGACCTTCGGGTTCGGCATCTTGCCGGACGGCCCGAGGACGCGACCGAGACGGCCGACGAGCGGCATCAGGTCGGGCGTTGCGATGGCGACGTCGAAATCCGAGAAGCCTTCCTCGATCCGCTTGGCGAGATCCTCGGCTCCGACCACGTCAGCTCCAGCCTCCTGCGCCTCGCGGGCCTTGTCACCCTGCGCGAAGACGACAATCGAGACCGAGCGGCCGAGACCATTCGGCAGCGCGATCGTTCCGCGGAGTTGTTCGTCGGCGTGGCGGACGTTCAGCCCCGTGCGGAAATGGACCTCGATCGACTCGTCGAACTTCGCACTGCTGAGGCCGCGCACGAGGGCGATCGCCTCTGCGGGCTCGTATGCGCGCTCGCGGTCGACCTTCACTCGCGCCTCTGCATAACGCTTGCCGTGAGCGGTCATCGTCACACCACCTCCACGCCCATGGAGCGGGCGGTCCCGGCGATGATCTTCGCCGCCTGATCGATATCGTGGGCGTTCAGGTCCTCAAGCTTGCGCTCAGCGATGTCGCGAACCTGAGCCTCGCTGATCGTGCCGACCTTGTTGCGATTGGGCTCGCCCGAGCCCTTTGCCAGACCGATCGCCTGCTTGATGAGCACGGCGGCCGGCGGCGTCTTCGTGATGAAGGTGAACGAACGGTCCTCAAAGACGGTGATGACGACTGGAATCGTCACGCCCGCCTGATCCTGCGTCTGCGCGTTGAACGCCTTGCAGAACTCCATGATGTTGATGCCGTGCTGACCGAGCGCAGGGCCGACCGGCGGTGCCGGGGTGGCGCCGCCACCCGGGGCTTGGAGCTTGATGTGTGTGAGGACCTTCTTCGCCATGGCAGTTCAGTTCGTGGAGAGTAGAGGGATGACGCGGATCAGATCTTCTTGACCTGGTCGAAACCGACTTCGACCGGGGTCTCGCGCCCGAAGATGGAGACAAGAACCTTGAGCTTCGCAGCGTCCTGATTAATCTCGGCGATCTCGCCGGAGAAGTCGGAGAGCGGACCGGACGTGACCTTGACGGACTCGCCGATCGTGAACTGCGCCCGGCTGGGAGCCGCCTTTTGCGCGACGCCACGGTTCAGCAGGCGATCGACCTCCGCGCGGGTGAGCGGAACGGGATCGTCGGTCGAACCGACGAAGCCGGTGACGCCGGGGGTGCCCTTCACGAGCCCCCAGGAGTCCTCGTTCAGATCCATCTCGACCAGGACGTAGCCGGGCATCGTCTTGGTCTCCTTGCTGACCTTCTGGCCGTCCTTGAGCTCCGAGACGGTCTCCGTCGGAATCACGATCTGGCGCACGACACCCGCCTGACCCAGGGTGACCACGCGGTGCTCGAGGTTGTGCCTCACCTTGTTCTCGAGCCCGGACTTTGTGTTGACGACGTACCAGCGATACATGGCGTTTGCCTCAGATGATGATGTCGACGACTTTTTGAGCGACGAAGTCGGCGAGGCCTAGATAAAGGCCGGCGACGACGACGAAGCCGAGGACGACTGCGGTTGCCTGACCCACCTGTCGGCGGTCGGGCCATTGGACGCGCTGGAGCTCCGCCCAGGAAGCGCGTAGGAAGGCGACGAAGCGCAGGCCGCCCTTGCGGGTCGGGGCGGCTGCCGCCGTGCTGCGCTCACGACGACGCGCGGCGATGTCCTGGCCGAGTTCGTCCTCGGCCTCCTCGATCGCGTCCTGGTCGCCCGTTTCGAAGGTTGCCTCGATCGCGTCGACGCGGTCCTCGAGCTCCGCGAACTCCTCGTCGGTCAGCGACTCTGGATGGTCGATGACCTCGTCCACGCCGCCGACGCCATCCACGGCATCGGAAGCGGCGGGGGTACCGCCGGCCGCTGAGACCAGCTTCGCGTCGAACTCGTCGACCTCACCGGATGCATGCTCGAGCGAACCGGGCAGGTCCTCGCGCACCGGGCCGTCTCCGGCCTTCGGTGAGCGTCGTCCGCGGCGCTTTGAGCGCTTGCGATCGCGAGCCACTACAGGTCAACCCGGCTAGCGGGTCTCCTTATGGCTGGTATGCGACCTGCACCAGCGGCAGTACTTGCGCAGCGAGATGCGATCGGGGGTGTTGCGCTTGCTCTTATTGGTTTGATAGTTGCGCCGCTTGCAGTCCTCGCATTCGAGGGTCACAGCGATACGCACGTCTCCGCGGGCCATAGGACGACTCCGACTCCGGTCGAGAGGAACTCGAAAACATCGTCCGGGACAGAAAAACGACCCGCCCCGGGCGAGTCAGAAGCCAGTGTAGCGGCTAGCGCGCGGCTTCGTCACTGCCGGTGATCTAGGGTGCATCGCGTGCAGGCCCGCGCGGCGTCCATAGAGCGACTGCGCGCCTTGCGCCCGCATGGACCGGCCCGCACCGCCTTCGCAGGGCTCTTCGCGGCAACGTTCCTCTGCTTCTTGGCGATCGGCGCCGTACTCCCTGCGCTCCCGCGCTATGTGAAGGGTCCGATGGGCGCCGGCGATATCGCGGTCGGCGTCGTGATGGGCGCCTTCGCGCTGACGGCGCTCGTCGGCCGTCCACTCGGCGGGCGGATTGCCGACCGGCGTGGGCGCAAGCTCGTCTTCTGCGCCGGCCTCCTCTTCTGCGTCGCCGCCGGTGCGCTGCTGTTTCTGCCTTCGGTTCCGGGACTCATCTTCGCGCGGTTCATCGTCGGCATCGGCGATGGATGGGTTTTCACCGCCGGAGTGACGTGGATCGTGGACCTCGCACCTGACCATCGGCGCGGACAGGCGATCGGGATCTACGGCCTGTCGATCTGGGGAGGCCTGACGCTCGGGGCGATCCTCGGCGAAGGCGCCTACGCGCTCGGCGGGTACAGCGCCGTCTGGATCCTGGCGAGTGTCGGACCGCTGCTCGGTCTCGCCGTCGCGAGCGTTGTTCCCGAGGTGCGCCGCGAGCGGCGTGAGGACGCCCAGCCCGTTCTCGCTGCGCCGCAGGTGACCGGATTCGCCTCCCCTCGGGCGCGCGGTCTGGGCGGCTGGATTCCGCGCGAATCGGTGCGGCCCGGCATCGCACTCGGTCTCGCGAACATCGGCTACGGAACGATGGGAGCGTTCATCGTGCTCCTCCTCGACTGGCGCGGAATCGGCCATGGGGCGATTGCGTTCGTCGCCTTCTCCGGTGCGCTCCTACTGACGCGCGCCGGGCTCTCGCGGCTTCCGGACCAGGTCGGCGCCCGCATGACGGTGCTCGTCTCCGGCGTGCTGGAGGGCCTCGGCCTAATCGGCCTTGCAGCAGCGCAGTCGCTGCCGGTGGCGCTGGCGGCGGCAGCGCTCATGGGCGTGGGAATGTCGCTCATCTTTCCCGCACTGGCGACCCTCACCGTCGAAGGGGTCGTGCCCGAACGCCGCGGAGCCGCGTTGGGAGGGTTCACCGCCTTCTTCGACATCGGATTCGGACTTGGGGCTCCCCTCTCGGGCCTGATCGTCTCCCTCGGGGACGGCGGCAACTACCCCGCTGCGTTCGCCGCCAGCGGCGTCCTCGCTTTCCTCGGCGCCCTGATCGGCTGGCGCTCGACGCGTCAGCCAGTAGTTCCGACGTACGCCTGACCGACCTCTTCAGACTGGTGGCACGGACGTATCGGAGCGCCGATTGGCTCCCAACACCGTCGTGCGTCGGGACCAGCTGATCATCGCGCGCTCGACGAGGAGCCAGCTCAGGGCTGCAGCAAGCAGCGAGAGCGGAAGAGCGACGAGCGTCGCGCCCCATGTGTGCATCGGCAGCAGGCCCATGGACCGCAGCCAGAGGAGCAGCGGGACGTGCCAGAGGTAGAGGCCGTAGGAGACGAGCCCCGCCACCGCAAGAGGCCTCGCCGCAAGCGCCCGCGGCGGGCGCGTCACGGCGACCGCGACGATCCCGGCGCAGCCGATTGCGGCGGGCGTGTCACGCAGGCTCTTGAGCAGCTGGGCGAGACCGCTCCCCGGCGCTGCGCGCGCGTGAAGCCAGCCGTCGAGCACGACGAGCCCCAGGCCGCCGAACCCAAGCAGGAGCGAGGCGACTCGTCCGGGAGCGCGGCCGTAGACGAGCACCGCCGCGAGCATGCCAATCGCAAAGTACGGCAGCATCGCCGGCAGGCTCTTCCCGAGGATGATCGACGGAGCCCGCTGTGCAAGCCAGACATTGAATGCCATGCCGAGCGCCAGCGCGAGCACCGGGACGATCGCCTGCCGCCCGCGCGTTCGGCCTGCCCGAAGCGCGGCCCATCCGAGCAGCGGCAGGAGCGCGTAGAACGCCGCCTCGACCCCAAGCGTCCACATCGGTGGATCGAGCCGCATGATCGTCTCCGGGCTGTAGTTCTGGCCGAAGATGAAGAAGAGCGGCAGGCTGCCCGCAGGTGGGAGACGGACCCCAGGTTCGCCGGCCAGCGGCCACAGCAGCGCGACCGAACCGGCGATCGCAAGCCAGTACGCGGGGACAATCCGGGCAACCCGGTGCACCACGTAGGTCCGCGTCCTCGGAGCGCTACCGGAACCCAGCCGAGCCGCGACCCAGGGCCGAAAGAGCAGAAAGCCGGAAAGCACGAAGAAGAGCACCAGTCCGATCCGCAGCTGCGCGGCGATCTGATCGCCGAGTGATAGATCGCGCGCGGCCGACGCATCCACCGTGGACCGCGTGTAGAGCCAAGCGTGGAAGACGAAAACGGTCAGCGCGGCGATCGCACGCAAGCCGTCCAGCGCGGCGCTGCGACGCGCCCCGACCGGTTGCGCTGAGGACGGCACGCGCCGAGCCTAGTGCGCGCATCGGCAGTCGGCACCCAGCCGCCAGGCGCGCTGTTAGTCTGCCGCTCGTCCAACACGGGGAGTGCAGGCAATGGCCGCAGACGACCAGCACGATGACGCGCCGACGCAGGAGCAGCCGGCCGGTGCAGACGCGACGGTGACGCAGCCGGTCGCCGCGTCCGCGGACGCACGCTCACCGTGGGAGCGCTCGCGCGGGCGACGGTTCGGCGTGCGCTCGCTGATCGGGCTGGCCGTGATCGTCGGGATCCTCTCGATGTTCGCGGTCTGGAGCCGCCAGGAGATCCTCAACACGAACCAGTGGACGAAGACGAGCTCCGCGCTGCTCGAGGATCCGGCGATCCGCGACCAGGTCGCGACGTACCTCACCGATCAGCTCTACGCGAACGTCGACGTCCAGAGCGAGCTCGAGAAGCAGCTCCCGCCGGTGCTCGACGGACTCGCGCCCGCTGCGTCGGCCGCGCTGCGCAATCTCGTGGACGATCTCACGCGGCGCGCGCTCGCGAACCCGACGGTGCAGTCCGCATGGGCCGACGCGAACCGCGCCGCCCATCAGGAGCTCGTCAAGATCATCGAGGGCGGCGATGCCTCGATCAACACCGCCGACGGCGTGGTCACGCTCAACCTCGGCGTGATCCTGAAGAGCATCGCCGTACGAGTCGGCCTTCCCCAGGCGTTGATCGATCGGATCCCCGAATCAGCGGGCAAGATCACCGTTCTGAAGTCGAAGCAGCTCGACACGGCTCAGAAGGGAGCCAAGGCGCTCAAGATGCTCGCTTGGATCCTCGGCCCGCTGGCACTGCTCCTGCTCGCGCTCGCCGTCTTCCTCGCGGGGGGCCATCGGCGCCAGACGCTGATGTCTGCGGGCTTTGCCGCGATCGGGGTGGGCCTCGTCGTCCTTCTGGCGCGCAGCCTCGGAGGGACCGGCCTCGTCAACGGCCTGGTGAATGCGGACTCCCTGAAGCCGGCCGTCGGTGCCGCATGGTCGATCAGCACCGACCTGCTCAAGACGCTGGCATGGCAGGTGATCGTGATCGGCCTCGCGCTTGCAGCGGCTGCCTGGCTCGCCGGTCCGGCGCGCTGGGCGACCTCGATCCGGCGCACCCTCGCACCGACGATGCGCGAACGTCCGGAGATCGCGTTCGCCGCACTCGGGGCGCTCCTGCTGATCCTGATCGTGTGGGGCCCCACCCCGGGCTTCCACCGCCCGATCTTCGTTCTGCTCCTGCTGGTCACGGCGCCGCTCGGACTCTGGGCGCTGCAGCGTCAG
>WLNG01000068.1 GCA_009699915.1 Actinomycetota bacterium | reverse complement strand
TCACCTACCTCGGCGCGGAGCTGGTGCTCCAGGGATTCGGGCGGGCGCTCGTCGAGTGGACGGCGCAGTACGACGCGATCCTCTGCCCCTCGCTCGCCGAGCTGCCGGTGCCGCTCGGGACGATGAACGCCTGCGACGCACAGCAGCCGATGGCTGCCTTCGCGCGCTCGGCGGCGTTCACGCCGTTCACGGCGATGGCGAACCTCACCGGATCGCCGGCGATCAGCGTGCCGCTCGAGCACGACCTGGCGAGCGGGCTGCCGGTCGGCGTGCAGCTGATCGGCCAGCCGGAGGGCGAGGGCGCGCTGCTGGCGCTCGCCGCCCAGCTGGAGGCCGCGCGCCCGTGGGCGAATCGCCGTCCGGGGCCCGCAGCATAGGAGGAGCTGCGCCAGCCGCAGCGTATGACTGCCTCAGGAGGAGCGCTCGCTATGGTTCTCCACCCGCCAACCCGCAACGAGGACGACTGATCAATGGCCTACGTGATCGCCGAGCCGTGCATCGGCACCAAGGACAACTCCTGCGTGGAGGTCTGCCCTGTCGACTGCATCCACCCGACTCCCGACGAGCCGGACTACGACAAGGTCGATCAGCTGTACATCGATCCGGAAGAGTGCATCGACTGCGACGCCTGCGTCGAGGCCTGCCCGGTGGACGCCTGCTTCGCCGAGGACCAGCTGCCCGACGAGTGGCAGAAGTTCTCGCTGATCAACGCCGAGTACTTCGCCGGCCGCTAGCGCCCGACGGGCGCTGGGCGCAGGCGCGCCCACCGGCTCACGCCATCGGGAGCGTCATCCCTGACGGCTCTGGCGCCGGCGCGATCGCCTCCGGCCCTCCGGCAGCCGGCTGCAGCACCGGGAGCTGGACCGGGAAGATCGCGACGATGCCACGCGCTACCTGGCGGATGGCCTGTGCGGCGGCGTCGTCGGGGTTGGTCACGACGAGCGGCACGCCAGCATCGGCCTGCTCGCGCAGCGGCATCGTCAGCGGCACGCGGCCGAGCAGCGGGACGTCGAGTTCGTCGGCGAGCTCCTGCCCGCCGCCCTCGCCGAAGATGGCAAAGCGCTCGCCCGACGGGGTGACGAAGCCGGCCATGTTCTCGATCACGCCGGCGATCTCGAGATCGACCTTCGACGCCATGTCGGCCGAGCGGCGCGCGACCCTCTGGGCGGCCGGCTGCGGGGTCGTGACGATCAGGAACTTCGCCTGCGGCAGCAGCTGCGCGAGCGTCATGGAGACGTCGCCGGTCCCTGGCGGCAGGTCGACGAGCAGGAAGTCGAGCTCGCCCCAGTCAACGTCCTCCAGAAACTGGGTGAGTGCCTTGTGGAGCATCGGACCACGCCAGACGACCGCCGCGTCCTCCTCGACGAAGAAGCCGATCGACATCACCTTCACGCCACCGGCGGCCTCCAACGGGAGGATCTTGCGCTCGGCGGAGACCGGCGGACGGCCGGCCACGCCGAACATGCGCGGGATCGAGTAACCCCAGACGTCGGCGTCGAGAACGCCGACGCGGCGTCCCTCACCGGCCAGCGCGGCCGCAAGGTTGGCGGTGATCGTGGACTTGCCCACGCCGCCCTTGCCGGAGCCGACGCAGATGATGTTCGAGACCCGCGCGAGCGCACCCTCGGGGAGCGAACCACGACCCAGTCGGCGCTGGAGCTCAGACTTCTCCTGCGCGTTGAGGACGTCGAAGCCGACGCCGACGCGGGTGACCCCCTCGAGCGCCCCGACCGCCTCGGCGACGGCGGTCTCGAAGTGGTTGCGGATCGGGCAGCCGGCGGTCGTCAGCGAGACGACGACGTCAACGCCGCCATCGGGCTGAACGTCGATCGAGCGGACCATCCCGAGTTCGACGATGGACTTGTGCAGCTCCGGGTCGATGACGACCTCGAGAGCCTTGAGGATCTGCTCGCTGCTCGGCATGGGCTCATTGTCGCAAAGCCGCAGCGCCGACGTGCTGGGAAACCCGGCGCCGCAAGCGGCGCCGGGCGGTCCAGCTCAGCCTCGGTCAGGCTGCGAAGCGGCTGGTGAGCGGCTGCGCCGCCTCACGCACGCGGGCGACGGCACGGTCGGCCTGCGCTGCAAGGTCGTCGCGCACCGCGCAGCTGCGCTCGCTGATGTCGGAGCGAACAGCGCTGAGCCGACCCTCCACATCGGTGCGGGCGCGGCCACGAACGGCAGCGCCGCGGTCCTCGAAGCGGCGCATCTGAGCGCGGGCGGCCTCGCGGCTGCCATAGCGGCTCTGCAGATCACGGGCGACGCCGGCGACGGTGTCACGCGCGGCCGCTGCGGCTCCGACCGGGACGAGCAGCACGCGCTCGGCGGAACTCGCGGTGGACGCCTGCGGCTCGGCCTTCGGAGCAGCCTTCGTACGGGGTGCCGCCTTCGGCTTGGCTGCGGTGCGCTTGGTCGTCGCAGACGCCTTGGCGGAGGACGAGGTGGATGTTGCGGGCATTCGATTCACCTCCGGTGGTGAAGGTCGCGGGAATGGAACTTACGGTAGCAAGAAACGAACAGGTGTTCGCAAGGGCTACGTCAGTCGCGAGGCGCCGGGAGCGTCGCGGCGATGCGCAGGGCGTCCGGCGTGCGCGCGGCAATGACCGGCGAACACGGCGTGAGATCGGAAAGCGGCGCAGCGAGCGGCTCAGCGAACCACGGGAAGCCCACCAGGCCGCCGCTCTCACGCACGACAAGCTGCGCAGCGGCGGCATCGACCGAGCGGCACGGTCCGAGCGATGCCATCGCATCCACCCGGCCGGCGGCGACCTGGCAGAGCGAGATTGCGATCGCCCCGATCGCCCGTACCCGACCAGCGGCGGCCTCGAGCGCTTGAGCTTGCGCTGCCATCAGCCACGGGCGCGCCGACTCGAGCGCGATCAGCTCCAGACGACCATCGGGGCGCCGTCGCTCGGAGGGGACGTCGTCGAGCAGCTCGCCGTTGCGCCGCGCACCGCCGCCGCGTACGGCGCTCCACGTCTCGTCGGGCCCCGCGTCCCAGACGAAGCCGAAGGCGACGTCGGCCATCGTCGGGCCGTCGGCCACCGCGATCGAGAGTGCATGATGGGTCAGGCCACGCTTGGCGTTCAACGAGCCGTCGATCGGATCGACAATCACGAGAATTCCCGGGTCACCGAAGTCGACCCGCCCGCGCTCCTCCGAGATCGCGGTAAACCGCGCCCCCGACTCGTACAGGCCGCGCAGCTGCCCAAAGACGGCCTCTTCGGCCTCGGCGTCGATGCGCAGCGTGCGATCGCCCCCCTCGCCGACATCACCGGTCTCCACGAGACGCTCGCGACTGGTCGGCGCCGCTGCCAGAACGGCGCGGACGCCCTCGGCCGCCCGCCGACACGCACCCAGCCAGTCGTACTGCTCCAAGGCTGCGGGGGTCGGCATCACCTCCGTATCCTACGGTCGTGCCCACGCTGCCCGAGGACCTCACCGACCGGCAGCGCGAGATCGTCACGCACTCGGGCACGCCGCTGGTGGTGCTCGGGGCTGCGGGAACGGGCAAGACCCGCGCGCTGGCGGCTCGCCATGCCTGGCTGGCCGGGCCGGGCGGTCTGGAGCCCGAGCAGGTCCTGACCCTCACCCACTCCATCGGCGCCGTGGATGACGTGCGGGCGCTGATCGAGCAGGAGCTTGACCGCGGGTTCGCGGAGCTGCACGTGCGCACCGTTCCCGGCTTCTGCGCACGCCTGCTGCGCGAGGAGCCGAGCGAGACCGGGCTCGATCCCTTCGCGATCGTGCTCTCACGTACCGACCGGCTCGCGATGCTCCTCGAACGCGTCGGCGAGCTGACGCTGCGCCGACATGACTTCAGCGGTGACGCGGCGGCGATGCTCGGTCGCGTGGTGGCGCGCATCGACCGCCTCAAGGAAGAGCTCGTCACGCCGGATGAGGTGGCGGCATGGGCCGAGCACCTCCCCGGTGGCGACGAGCGCGCCGAACGCGAGCGCGAGTTCGCGGCCGTCTATCGCGCGCACGACCGGATGCTGCGCGAGCAGGGAGCGCTCGATGATGGCGACCTCGCCCTCTTCGCGCTCGAACTCCTCCGGCGCCCGCACATCAGGGCACGTGTCTCCGAGCGTTACCGGCATGTCCTCGTCGACGATGCCCCCGATCTCCCCCCCGCCCACCTGCGCGTCGTCCTCGCGCTCACCGTCGAGCACCGCGGCCTGACGGCCGCGGGGGATCCGGACCAGGCGATCCAGCGGGCTCGCGGCGCCGCCGGGAAGAACCTGCGCGACCTCGCCGCGGAGCTGCCCGAGACGACAACGCTGCGGCTCGAGCACTCGCTGCGCGCGCCACGCGAGCTGATCAAGGCGGCGCAGGCCGTCGTGGCCGATATCCCCGACCGGCTCGACGTGCCGGCCGATGCCGCGGAGGGCGGTTCGGTGCGCTTCTGGCGCTGCGGCAGCGAACGCGCGCAGGCGCAGGCCGTAGCGGCCGAGACCGAACGGCTCGTGCGCAGCGGCGTGCCGCCGGAGCAGATCGCCGTGCTGGTCCGCTCGGTCCGCCGCGAAGGCCAGGCGATCGCTGCCGCCCTCGAGGAGCGCGCGGTCGCCTACCGGATGACCGGCGCTGCGGCGCTCTTCGACCGCGCCGAGGTGAAGGACGTCCTCGCCTGGCTGCGACTGCTGATCAATCCAAGCGATGCCGGGGCCGTCGTTCGGGCGCTAGCGCGGCCCCCGGTCGAGCTGCGCACGATCGACATCGCGCGGGTGGTGCAGATCACGCGCCGCCGCAAACTCGACATGGTCGCCGGGATGATCGCGGCGACCGAGAGTCCCCAGCTCCCGCCCGAGGCACGCGAACGGATCCTCGGCTTCCTGCGGCTCCACCGCCAGATCACCGCGCAGATCGACGGTCGGCCCGACCTCTTCCTGCACCGGCTCATCGACCTGCTCGGACTCCGTCGCCAGCAGGTCTTCAGCGCCCAGGCAGACGTCGTCGAGCGACTCCTGGGCCTCTCCCGGCTCGAGGAGCTCGCGGCGCAGGAGGCGCGGCGGTTCCCGCAATCCAGCGGCCGCGAGCTGGCGCGGCACCTCACCGCTGTGGCGCAGGCCGGCGGCGGGTGGGACGACGAGGAAGAGGACGACGTCGCCCAGGCGCCGGGCGCCGCGGGAGGCGTGCGCGTCATCGCCATGCACCTGACGAAGGGCAAGGAGTTCCAGCACGTCCTGGTGGTCGGGCTCCAGTCGGCGCGCATGCCGGGAGCGCGGCGCTCGTCGATCGAGCCGATCCCGGACGCGCTGCTGCACGAGGAGCTTCCGCCCGACACGCGCGAGGCCCATGTCGACGAGATGCGCCGCCTGCTGCACCTCGCGATGACCCGCGCGAGCGAGGGCCTCGTCCTCGCGTACGTCGCGCGCAGCGACCGCAGCGCCCTGCAGCCGCCCTCACCGTTCCTGGAGGAGGTGCTCGCCGCATGCGACGGCACGTGGGAGGACCGCGAGGAGGAGCTCTTCGGCCCCGACGAGGCGCTCCACGCCGCCTTCACGGAGCTGCGCGACGAGCTCTTGCGCGACGTCCCCCGGGTCGCAGGCACCCTCGGCGAGCTGCGCCTGGACACCGACCTCGAAGTGACCCTGGGAGTAGCGCGCTATCTCGAACTCGTCAAGCTCGCCGCGCTGATGAACCGGCCGGCCGGGCAATCGGTCGACGAGGCGCTCAGCCAGGTGAATGCCGTGCTCCTCCAGGCCGCGACAGCGCAGCAGCGAGAGGTACTGCAGTCGAGTCCGCTGGACGAACTGATCCGCACGGCCGAGCGCGGCGCACGCGCCCGCGCGGCGGCGACCGCCCGCAGCGCGGAGCCCTCGCTCGAACCGTTCCTCCCGCGCCGCGGGGAGGGGCTGCTGCTCAGCGCCTCGGATATCGACTCCTACAGGTCCTGCCCGCTGAAATACAAGTTCGCGCGCGTGCTCAGGATCCCGAGCGAGCCGACCCTCAACCAGCGTTTCGGCATCGTCATCCACCAGGTGCTCGAGCGCTACCACCAGTCGGGCGGCCGCTCGGTCGACGAGCTGCTCGGGCTGCTGGATGCCGGCTGGCGGCGCGGCGGTTTCGGACTGAGCGACCAGGAGGTTCAGCTGCGCGGGAAGGCTGAGACGGCGCTACGGCGCTACGAGGAACGCTGTCGCGGGGAGGACGCCGAACCGGTCTGGTTCGAGCGCTCGTTCCAGTTCAAGATGGGTCCACACACGCTGCGCGGTCGCGTCGATCGCGTCGATCGCCTGCCCGGCGGCGGCTACGAGCTGATCGACTACAAGACGGGGCGCCCGAAGAACGCTGCACAGCTGCGGGAGGACGTCCAGCTGACGCTTTACGCGCTGGCCGCGCGCGAGGCGTGGGAGGTCACGGCAGAGCGGCAGAGCTACCACTACGTCCTGGACGACGAGAAGGTGCCGCTGCCCGCCGCGGAGATCGACCGCGATTGGATCGGCGAGACCGTGCTTGAGGTGGCCGACGGCATCCAGGGCCAGGGCTTCGAGCCGACGCCAAGCCATTCGGCGTGCTCAATGTGCGACTACCGGATCGCCTGCCCGGCAGCCGAGCGCTGACCTGCGTCAGCCAGCGCCGCCGGAGGGCGCGTCTCCACGCTGGTTGAGGAACCGCTGGAACTCGCTGGCCAGCACATCGCCGGACGGCACGTCCTCGTCGCCGAGGTCGGGCTGCTCGGCGTCGGAGGCCTCCTCGAGGCGCTCGACGAACCGCCGGACGTCCTCATCGCCGGCGACGGCCTGCGTGACCCGCCGCTCGTAATCGGCCGCAGCCGACTCGAGGGCGGAGGCGTCCAGGCTCACCCCGACGATCGACTCGATCTTGCGCACCAGCGCCAGCGAGGCCTTCGGGTTCGGTGCTGCCGCGACGTAGTGCGGAACGCTCGCCCAGACGGAGACCGACGGGATTCCCGCATCCTGGAAGGTGCTGTAGACAACGCCCGTGATCCCGGTCGGCCCCTCATACGAGGTGGGACTGAGCGTCGCGGGATCGATCAGCGAATCGTCACTGGCGAGGCCGACAAGCGGGACCGGGCGCGTGTGCGGGACGTCGGCGAGCATCGCGCCAACCGTCACCGCCATCTGCACCCCCAGCGCCTCGGAGAGCTCGAGCAGCGCCGAGCAGAAGCCGCGCCAGCGCATCGAGGGCTCGGGGCCGGAGACGATGATCAGGTCGCGCGGGGCGCGCGGGGCGCGTGCCGCCCAGATCTCGACCGTCGGCCATTCGACCGCGCGCGTACGGCCCTCGACCAGGCGGATCGTCGGGCGCGTCTCCTGAAAGTCGAAGTACTCATCCGAATCGAGACGGGCGAATCGCTCGGCGCCG
>WLNG01000067.1 GCA_009699915.1 Actinomycetota bacterium | reverse complement strand
GTGCTCCTCACGCAGCCGAGTGAGCCCGAGTCGGATCCGGCTCTTGGCGGTCCCGAGCGGCACGTCCGAACGCCGTGCGATCTCGTCGGCGGTCATGTCGCCCCAATACGCAAGCAGGACAGCTTCGCGCTGTGCCTCGGGGAGCGTGCGCAGCGCATCCTCGATCGTGCGAAGACGCTCGCGGCGCTCGGTCATCGCCGGCGGGCTCTCCTGCGGGCGCGTCTGCTCTGCGGAGACAACGACCTTGAGCCGATCGGAGGCCCTCCCGGCAGCCTGTCCCTCACGCCAGAGATCGAGCGCGCGGCTGCGCGCCATCAGCCGCAGGTAGCTCCCGAGTTCGCCTCTGCGGTCATCGAACGCCTCGGGGCGCCTCCAGACCCTCAGGAAGACGTCCTGGACGACGTCTTGGGCCTGGGTGCTGTTCCCCAGGATGCGCAGAGCCGCGCCGTAGACGGCGCGAGAATGCTGCTCATAAACGCGAGAGAAGGTGCCTGGGTCGCTGAGGTTCATCGTCTGCTCCGATCGAGGTTGAACGGTCCGACGTCTCCACCTTACACACGTTGTTGAAGGTTGTAAAGACTTCTGTGGAAGGTTTGTATGCCTTGCCTGAGGCGCGCGCAGGGCATACTGCGCACTCGGATGCGGATCGCACTCGCCCAGATCAACGCGACCGTCGGCGACATTCCGGCGAACGAGGCGCGCATCAGCCGCGACATCGCACGGGCTCGTGAGCTGGGCGCGGCGCTCGTCGTCTTTCCGGAGCTTGCCCTCACCGGCTATCCGCCAGAGGATCTCCTGCTCAAAGAGCATCTGCTCGAAGATGCAGAAGCAGCCATTTCGCGCCTGGCGCGGGCGACCAGCGGGATCGTGGCGATGGTCGGCTACCCAGAGCGAGACCGCGATGTCCACAATGCCGCAGCAGTGCTCGCCGATGGACGGCTGCATGGCGTCTACCGCAAGAATCGCCTGCCCAACTACGGCGTGTTCGATGAACATCGCTACTTCCGCAGCGGGCGCAGCGGCGCAATCGTCGACATCGACGGGGTGACGATCGGCATCACGATCTGCGAGGACATCTGGATCTCGGGCCCACCGGCGAGCGCAGAGGCGTCTGCGGGCGCGCAGTTGATCGTGAACCTGTCCGCGTCACCGTTCCAGTCAGGAAAGGGCACCGAACGCGAGCGGATGATCGGCCAGCGCGCACGCGACGGGCTCTGCGCGATCGCTTTCTGCGGACTTGTCGGCGGGCAGGACGAACTGCTCTTCGACGGGCATTCCTTCGTCGTAGACCACGAAGGAACGGTGCTCGCAAGGGCACCGCAGTTCGAGGAGTCGCTGCTCCTCTGTGACGTCGATACGCAGGCGGCGGCCGCCGCGCGGCTGCGCGACACGCGGACGCGCCCGGCAGCCGACGGCGATGAGCCCGCAGTCGATCGTCTCCCCCGGCTTGCCAGTGGGGCCCGGATCGCCGACGCGGACACCGCACCGGCGGCGATCGCGCCGGTGCTGGACCCGGTGGCGGAGGTCTGGAACGCGCTCGTCCTGGGAACGCGCGACTACGCCCACAAGAATGGCTTCGAGCACGCCGTGCTGGGGCTCTCGGGTGGGATCGATTCGGCTGTTGTGGCATGCATCGCAGTCGACGCGCTTGGCCCGGAGCATGTGACCTGCGTGACGATGCCTTCCCGCTACACCTCTGAGGGAACGTACGGCGACGCCGGCCTGCTCGCCCAGGGTCTCACGGTCCCGCTCCTCGATATCCCGATCGCGCAGGCTGCGGAGCTCTACGACGCGATGCTTGCGCCCCACTTCGCCGGCCGTGACGCAGACCTGACCGAGGAGAACCTCCAGTCACGCATTCGCGGCAACCTGCTGATGGCGCTGTCGAACAAGTTCGGATGGCTCGTCCTGACAACGGGAAACAAGTCCGAGATGGCCGTCGGATACTCGACGCTCTACGGCGACAGCGCCGGAGGCCTCGCGGTGATCAAGGATGTCCCGAAGACGCTCGTCTACACGCTCGCTGAGCACCGCAACGCGCGCGAGGATCGCCCCATCCCCCACTCGATCATCGATCGTCCCCCGTCGGCAGAGCTACGCCCGGATCAGCGCGACGAGGATTCGCTGCCCCCGTACGAGATTCTCGACGGGATTCTGGAGGGATACGTCGAGGAGGACCTCGGGCGCGAGCAGCTGGTCGCGCGCGGGTTCGACGCCGCGACCGTCGATCGGATCATCCGACTCGTTGATCTGGCGGAATACAAGCGCCGCCAGCAGCCGCCCGGAATCAAGGTCACGAGCCGAGCCTTCGGGCGCGACCGCCGGATGCCGATCACCAATCGCTACGGCGGCTGACGCCACCGTCAGCGCGGTGCCGGCTCACGCACCGCGATCGTCATGCGGGTGATGGCGCAGAGTCGGCCCTCGTCGTCGTTCATGTCGACCTCCCAGATCCAGGTCGTGCGGCCACGATGACGACGACGTGCGACCGCGTGGATCGTGCCGGCGGTCACCGGGCGCAGGAAGCTCGTCTGGTTCGAGAGACCCATTGCCGCGAGTCCTTCGTCGCGAACCGCCATCGCGGTGGCATAGGACGTGATCGACTCTGCAATCGACGCGAACACACCGCCGTGAACGACGCCCATCGGCTGGAGGTGGTGCTCCTCGACCAGCACGCGCGCACGGACCTCATCTGCACTCCAGTCGAGCCGTTCGAGGCCGTACAGCCCGTCGAACGTGCGCTCAAAAGCGATCAGCTGCGGGAGCTCCGAATCAGCCACGTGTCTCACGATACCTGCGCGCTCGACTAGGCTTCGGCGCCGGATGAAGCGTTTCGACGATCTCCCGCCCGACCAGCAGGCCGTCCTGCGTCTGCTGCTGCGCGATCAGGGCGCCTCCTACGACGAGATCGCACGCCGCCTGCGCATGGCCCCAGCCGCCGTGCGCGATCGTGCGCACGAGGCGGTCCACGCGCTCGCACCGCACGATGAAGCGATCGGCCCGGCGCGTCGGACGGCGCTCGCCGACTACCTCCTCGGCCAGCAGGACCCTGGCACCGCGCTGGAGACACACGGCGCACTGGAGCGCTCCGCTCAAGAACGTCGCTGGGCGCTTGCAGCATCCGCGGTGCTCAGTGATCTCGCCGATCGCCCGCTGCCGGAGGTTCCGGGTGAGCCTGCCGGCAGCGTCCAGTCGGCGCTCCTCGATGACGACGTGGAACGCGGAGGTTTCGCGCGTACCCGCCGCCCGTCGTCGCGCCGCAGCGGGGCTGCACTACTCGCCGTGCTGACGCTCGCCGGCGTGCTCGTCGGCGGCATCTTCATCGGTCGCGCCACGAAGGACTCCGGCGGCGCCGGCTCCAGCACTAAGGCCAAACGGACGACCTCCACGGACGCGACGACCCGCGTCGATGGGCAGGCGAACCTCGATCCGCCCGCCGGATCGTCGGTACCGAAGGGCAAGGGAGTCGCACAGTTCGTGACCAGCCAGGGCCAGCGCGGGATCGTCGTGCGCGTTCAGGGCATGGCGGTGATCTCCAAGCAGGCCGGGTACCCCCTGTGGCTGACCGGCAGTGGTCGCACGCCGGTGCTGCTCGGCTACGTCCAGGGCATCAGCGCGAAGGGCGAGGCACAGGTAATCGGCCAGCTCGAAGTCGACCCACGCAACTATGAGCGCGTCCTGCTCAGCGAGAAGACGACCGCAACGCCGAAGGCCCCCGGTGCAGCGGTGCTCGAAGGCCCGATCGCCTTCGCAGCAGCCGGCTGATCTCAGCGGTCCGTCGCGAGCGACGCAACGAGCGCGTCGAGCGCCTCGCTCACCTGCCGCCGCACCGCCCGGCGGAGCAGCAGGCCGCCGAGCCGTGCGCGGCCGCGCAGACGGCGCTCGATGCCGACGGTGACCGCGGTTGATCCGTCCGCTGCGGGCTCCAGCGCGACCCACTTCACCGACAGCGCGAAGATCGAGGCGAACGGACCGTCATCGAGCGTCTGGCGCGCCCGCCAGAGTCGGCCCGGGTCGACCTCCTCCAGCACATGGTCAGCGCGCAGGTTCCGACCACGGTCGGTGCGCAGCACCTCGGTGAAACCGCTCGCGTCAATGCTCTCGACGCGGACGACGCGCGGCCACCAGCGACTCAGGCGGCGCAGGTCGCCGGCCGTCTCCCAGACCTGCGCTTGCGATGCGTTGACCACGCGCCTGCGCTGGACGCGCGTCACGGATCAGTCTCCGCTGTAGCGCAGGACCGAACGAACATCGGCGGGCGCAAGCCGCTCAGCGCCCCCGAGGAACGCCAGCTCGATCAGAAAGGCGAATCCGGTGACCTGCGCGTCGACGGCCCGCACGAGCTCGGCGAGCGCGAGGGCGGTCCCCCCGGTCGCCAGGACATCGTCGTGGACGAGTACCCGCGCGCCGGGCGCGATCGACGTCGCGTGCAGCTCCAGCGCGTCGGTTCCATATTCGAGCTGGTACTCAGCTCGAACCGTGGTGTGCGGCAGCTTGCCGGGCTTGCGTGCCAGCGCAAAGCCGCACCCCAGCGCGCAGGCCAGCGCGGGTCCGAGCAGGAAGCCGCGAGCCTCGGCGCCGATCACGACGTCCGGCTCGAACGGCCGTGCCAGCTCGGCGAGCAGCTCGACCGCAGAGGCCAGCCCGAGCGGATCGGCAAGCAGAGGCGTGACGTCCTTGAAGACGATCCCCGGCTGTGGGAACCCCGGGATGTCGCGGACCAGTGCCCGCAGATGCCGCTGCGCTGCGCCCTCGGTCACGCGAGCAGGCGCCGAAGGTCGCGCACCAGCAGCAGATGCTTGAGGTGGGTGGTGACGCTGGCAAGATTCTCCAGCGCGTCCACCGCCTCCCGGCGCCGCTCAGCATTACGCGAGCGCAAGGCAGGCGCAAGCAGCTGCTGCAAGAGCGCGGCTTCCCGGTCGGCAGAGGTCCGGAAGACGCGCAGGTTACGCCCCTCGACGCCGTATCGCGCGAGCTCGACGACGGCGCGCACGATCTCGCGCTCCGTCTCATCGAACCAGATCGCGCCCTCGCGCTCCTCGCCGACGATCACGCGGTGATCGCGCAGCTCGGCGACGAGCTTCGCATCGGCCTGCGTCTCGTCAAGGACCTCCTCCAGCGAGAACGAAGCACCGGACGGGGCGGTGATTGTGGGGCGCCGCACCTGGCGCGCGGCAGCTCCGGCCTGGGCGCCCGGAACAACGACGTCCTCTTCAGCCCGGCCGGTGGCGAGCTCCTGGCGGATAACGCGCAGCGGCAGAAACTCGTCGCGCTGCAGGCGCAGGATCGTCCGCAGGCGGGTGAGGTCGGTCGTCGTGTAGAGGCGGTAGCCACCGGCTGTACGACGCGGCGTGAGCAGCTTCTGATCTTCGAGATAGCGGATCTTGGAGATCGAGATGTCGGGGAACTCTGGCGAGAGCGTCTTGCAGACCGCGCCGATGGTCATCGGCTTCGATCGCGGCCGTGAGGTGGCCGGATCGGGACCTTCGCCACGTGAGAAATCGTCGACGGCGGTCGTGCTCATCGTTCGAGGAAGGTCAACTTGTACTTGCCAATCTGCACCTCGTCACCATCTTGCAGCCGCTGCGAATCGATGCGCATCCGGTTGACGTAGGTGCCGTTCAGCGAGCCCAGGTCGTCAAGATGAATGCCGTCGGTCCGTCGCACGATCATCGCGTGGTCGCGCGAGACCGTGACGTCGTCCAGAAAGACTTCGCTGTCCGGACGGCGCCCGATCGTGATCCGCTCACGATCAATGGGGAAGCTCTCTCCGACGTGCCCCGCGCCGCTGCGCACGACGAGCGCGGCGCCATCCGCTGCCACAACGTCCTCGAGCTCCACCGGAACGAGCTCACCGGTCGCCTCGTCGATGCGATATGTCGCCGTCGTCGGCTCGCGGGTGCCGTGCAGATCGCCGAGGAAGGCGCCGCACTTCTGGCAGTAGTTCGACGCGTCGCCGTTGACGAACGCGCACTCGGGGCAGTGCAGTGGCATGCCCGGTCCCTCAGCCGCCGGCTGGTTCCTCGGCGCCTCCTGCTCGGCCCGCGAGGATGTCGGTGAGGGCCTGAACGTCATCCCCTGAGATCGTCGCGCCGCCGCCCTCGTGCTTGCGGCGCAGGCGGTTGACGAGTTCGGCGCGCAGGATGTCAATCTTGCCGTGCAGGATCCTTCGCCGATAGGAGATCTCGGTCTCCTCTGCGGTGAGCTGCGCGATCAGCGCCTTCAGCTCGTCATTGTCGAGAGAGCCGAGGTCAGGGAATGTGTCATCCATAAGGGGTCCGCCCAGCGTTCGATCAAGCAGGCCGAGCGAGCATACCAGCGCAGTGCTCGGGGTCAACCTTAGGTTGAGGTTCCTCCGATGCGCAGCTGCGCTGCGGCTTCGCGAACGTATGCAGCGCTGGCGATGAGCAGCATCGCGACGCCGATCGCCAAGAGGACGGTCGCCACCGAACGCAGTCCGCAGAGTGCGAAGAAGAGCGACGACATAGCGGGCCAGACCCCCAGACGCCCCCACCAGTTGATCCGCAGCTCCACCCCGCGGCGCAGTGCCAGCGGTGCGAGCGCGAGCATCGCGAGCTCCCGCGCGACGAGCACCGCGAGCAGCCAGCGCGGGATGAGATCGAACTCCCAGCACACAACGACCCCCGCCACGACGAGCAGGCGGTCGACAAGCGGATCGAGCAGCGCGCCCATCCGGCTGTACTGGCCGGTGAGGCGCGCAGCCATGCCGTCCGCGTAGTCGCCCCAGGAGATCACCGCGAAGAGCACGGCGGGCCAGGTGCCGACCCCGTCGGTCTGCCATGCAACCACGACGAATACCGGGATCAACGCAAGACGCAGGTACCCGATCGCATTCGGAATCGTCCACGGCCGCAGCGGCTGTCCTGCGAGCGTCGCCGCAGGCGCCGGCCCCGAACGATCCATACCCAGAAGCCGTCCTGCGGTGAGACGCGGACGCCGGCTGCGAGTCACCGCAGCCTCATGGCAGGTCGTTCAGCAGCGCGATGACGGCGTCTGCCGTGCCCTCACCGAGTGGCACCCCGGCCAGGCTGAGCGCGCCGCGGCGACCCTGTGCCTCCGCGAGCCCGTCCTCAAGGGACCGCCGTCCGACCGTCAACCTCAGCGGACAGCCCAGCAGCTCAGCATCGGCGAACTTCTCCCCGGCGCCTGCGTCACGATCGTCGAGCAGCACCTCGATCCCAGCCTCACGCAGCGTCTCGTAGAGCCGCTCGGCCGCGACGCGTTCGTCGCCGTCCGCCTTGCCGAGACCGATCACGTGGACCTGCCATGGCGCCAGCGTCCGCGGCCAGGCGATCCCGGCCTCATCGGCGTGCTGC
>WLNG01000066.1 GCA_009699915.1 Actinomycetota bacterium | reverse complement strand
GCGAGGGCGTCTGAGGGGAAGAGGGTCACGCTGCGGCTCGCGGCCACCGATCCGGGTGGCAGGCTTGGCTCCGGCGTCGCGCAGCTGCGCATCGACTTCGGGGACGGCACCCCGCCACTCGTTCTGACTCGCGCACGGGCGACGGTGCGACGCGTCGTGCGTCCCGGACGCCGGACCCTGCGGGTGAGCGCCCGCGACGTGGCCGGGAACGCGGTCGTCGTACGCCGCGTGCTGCGCGTGGCCGCCGCGGGCTAGCGCATTCGATCCGCCGGTCCCGGGTACGATCGCCTCATGCGCGGCGCGCTCCAGTCCCTCGGGCCCGCCGACGGGCCCTCCAGCGCGGCGGAATTCGTCGAGGCGCTCGGCCTGTGGGATGAGCAGGGTCGCGGCCTGCGTCCCCGGGTCGTCGCGGTGATGGTCGGCTCTGCAGACGGCCGCGCCACCGTCCAGGGCAGGGCCGGCGGGCTCAGCAGCCCTACCGACCGCTCGGTGATGCGCGAGCTGCGCACCGCCTGCGACGTGCTCCTCGTCGGATCGCGCACCTTCATCGACGAGCGCTACGAGCATCTCCTGGATCCGGGGCAGCCGGAGCGCCGGATCGCGCGCGGGCGCACGCCTGAGCCGGTGCTGGCGACGATCTCCCGCGGACTCGATCCAGCGCTCGCGTCGGTGCCGCTGATGGGCCGTTCCGACGCCCGGGTGCGCATCTTCACCGAGGCGAACCGCGAGCTGGGCCCCAGCGGAGCGCAGGTCGAGGTGCTGCATCATGCGCCTGGAACGCTGACGGCCCGCGGCTGCTTGCAGGACCTCGCCGCCGGCGGAGCCCGTCTGGTCGTCACCGAGGGTGGTCCGCACCTGCTCGGGGCGCTGGTCGCAGACGGCCTCGTCGATGACCTCGTGCTCACCGTCGCCCCACTGATCGTCGGCGGCGAGAGCCTGTCCGTGCTGGCCTGGCCGGTCTTCGATCCGCCCGTCACGCTCGAGCTGGGCGCGGTTCTGCGCGGGGAGGATCACCTCTTCCTGCACTACGCGCTCCGGACGTCGCGCTAGCCTTCTGAGCGCACTGGTCGCCGGCGGCTGTCCAACGCCGCAGGACGCCCACCGACCCAACAACAGGAGTTTCCATGTCCGTACTTTCCCGCCGGTCCCTCGAGGACAGTCCTCTCGCCGACCTGCACACCATCGCCTCAGCTCTGGGGCTTGACGGTTTCCGTCGCCTGCGCAAGGACGACCTGATCGACGCGATCATCGAGCGTCAGGGGGGCGATCCCGCCTCGTCCGACGCCGATGAACCCGCTGAGGCGCCCGCACGCGCTCCGCGCAGTCGCGGCTCCCGCGGTGGCGCTGCGCGCAGCGGCCGTACCTCGCGCGACCGTGACGAGGAAGCCGGCGAAGACCGGCCCGCGCGTCGCACTCGTAGCGAGCGCCCGGCCCGCGCCGAGCGCGCCCCGCAGGAGGAGCAGCTGCTCGAGGGCAACATCGAGGTGCTCGAAGGCGGGACCGCCTTCCTGCGGCTCGGTGACACCCCCGGTGACGACGACGTCTATGTCTCCGCTGCGCAGGTCAAGCGCTGCGAGCTGGTGACCGGCGACCGCGTCAGCGGCCCGGTGCGCCCCCCGCGGCGCTCGGAGCGCCATCCGTCGCTGGTGCGCGTCGACACGATCAACGGCTCGCCGGCCGACGAGGTCGCTGGCCGCGGAACGTGGGATGACCTGCCCGCCGCCTTCCCGACACAGCCCCTTGAGTTCAGCGCGAAGGATCCGGTGCTCAAGCAGATCGCCGAGCTTGCCCCGTTCGGGCGCGGCTCGCGGGTCGTGATCACCGGTGAGGCCGGCAGCGGCCGTACCACCACGCTGCGCGCGCTGGCGGTCGAGCTCGCCGCTCAGGAGGACGTCGCGGTGCAACTGGTGCTCGCCGGGGCGCGCCCTGAGGAGCGGGCCGAGTGGATCGCCGCCGGCTTTGAGCCCGCAGCGGTCGCCGGCCTTGCCGCCGGTCCTGACGCTCAGACGCAGGCCGCCGAGCGCGTGCTCGACGCAGCGAAGCGCAACGTCGCGCGCGGCGCCCACGCCGCGGTCGTGATCGACGGCCTTGATCAGGTCACGCCGCCCGCCGCCCGCCGGCTGCTCGCCGCCGCGCGCAGCATTCCCGGCGCCGGCAGCCTCACGGTCATCGCCACGGCGTCCGCGCCGGTCGGTGGCGAGACGACCGTGATCGCGCTCGACGCGGTCGGCGCCGCAGCGGAGCGCCACCCGGTGCTCGATCCCGTGCGCAGCATCACGCTGCGGCTCGAGGCGCTGCTCGGTGAGCGCAAGGCGACTGCGGTCGCCAAGGCGCGCGCCAAGGCGGTCGCGCCGAAGGTCTAGCGGCGCAGCTCCCGCCGGCGGCCGTCAGGCCGCCGAGCGGGGGATGTAGGCCACGCGATCCCAGGAGGGCTCGGGGGCCAGCTCGACCGGCTCATCGCCGCGCTCGGGCTGCACGTAGTCGAACGTCTGACGCTCCCAGTCGAAGCGCACGTCGAGCTCGCCCTCTTTCACGCGCTGGTCGAGCCAGGCGGAGCGGAAGACCAGACGGCGCAGCCAATGCACCAGCGAGCGGTCGGCTGGGCCGACGAGCTCGGTCCAGCAGTCGTTGACGTGCTCACCCAGGCCGGAGGCCGGGTCGCTGATCTCGCCGTTCACCGCGAGGTTCACGAGGTCTTCAAGCTCGGTGTCCTCCAGCGTGGAGCCAAGGAACCCGAGCTTGCGCGCTGCCTGTTCGCAGCGCTCGGAGAAGTCCCGTTCATTGAACGTGAACCGCAGCTCCCCGTATTCGAGGACAAAGTCCTCGCCGGAGTCGTAGTTTCCGCGCGTCGGTGTTTCCATTGATCCCAGAAGCAGTAAGGACCCGGCGGCCAAGGTCGGCCGGACGAGTCGTCGGCATCCTATGACGCATCCCTGCTCTGACTCACCGATGAACGCGAACTTGCACGAATCCGAGCAGGTTGCGGGCTTGCGCAGCTAGTGCTTCTTGCCGAGATGGTGGATGGCGAGCGTGTCGAACCAGCGGCCGCCTCCGAGCAGCACCAGCCCGCAGAAGACGACGCTCAGCCAGGCCACAGGCCGGACCGTCACGAGCTCGCTGGGCTCCGGCTCGCTGATCAGGTGGAGGCCGTTGAGCACGATGCCGAGAAGGCCGGCGACCGCTGCGGCGAAGGCCAGGCGCGCATTGTCGCGCCGGTTGGTCAGGCCGGCCACGCCGGTGAAGACCGCGATGGCGATCACGAGGAAGAGCAGCAGGTCGGAGAACGTGCCCCACGGCTCCCAGCCGTTGGCGGTCGTGGCGTAGCCCTGCGAGCGGGCGACCTGCGCGCTCAGCGCCCCGCCGCCGGGGATCTTCGTCAGGTCGACCGCGTACCAGGTGCGCAGTGAAATGACGAACGTCCCGATCCCGCCGAGCAGGACGAGGAGCGGACCGAGAACGAACGGGATGCGCACGCCATGAAATCTACGGGCTCGCCGGGGGGAAGGTCTGCGGCGCGGATTCCTACGGGAGACATGACGAACCGTGACCGATCCACACTTCTGCTGGTCGAGGAGGACGATGCGACGCGCGTCTTCCTCGCCGACAACCTGACCGCCGACGGCTTCGACGTGCTCGTCGCCGACAGCGCTCGCGACGGACTGCGGCTGCTCGAGTCGAAGTTCCCGGACATCGCGCTGGTGGATGCCGGCCTGCCGCAGGCCGCGGGCCTCGAACTGATGGCGCTCGTGCGCGAGGCCGACGGCGTTGTCAGCCGCGTCGATCCGCAGGTGCCGCTGCTGGCGATCGTCCCGCGCGATGGCGAGCTCGATCGCGTACGCGCCTTCGAGCGCGGCGCCGACGACGCACTGGCGCGGCCCTTCTCCTACCGCGAGCTGCGCTGCCGCATCGATGCGCTGCTGCGCCGCTCCGGCAGACGAGGCGGATCGGGGCGCCTGCGCATCGGCGAGCTGGAGATCGATACCGCGGCGCGCGCGGTGCATCTCTCCGGCCGGCCGCTCGAGCTCAGCGCGAAGGAGTTCGCCCTGCTGCGCATGCTCGCTTCGGACCCGACCCGCGTGCACACCAAGAGCGAATTGTTGCGCAGCATCTGGGGTGCGCGGACCGTCGGGGCCACGCGCACGCTCGACTCGCACGCGTGTCGGTTGCGCCGCAAGCTCGGCGCAGACGGAGGGCGCTACGTCGTGAACGTCTGGGGGGTGGGCTATCGACTCGTCGATGTCCCGGCTCCGGTGCCGCTCGCGGCATGAGCCCGCGCAGGCGGGCCGCGCTGCTGGCCGGGCTGGCCATCGTGCTCGGTGCGCTTGCGGCATCCGACATGGCTGGGCGCGAGGCGGCACTGCGCGGCAGGCTCGGGCCGGCGGTCGGAGTCGTGACCTTGCGCCGTTCTGTCGCGCGCGGCGCGCGTATCGGGCGCTCGGCACTCGCGGTGCGGCGGGTCCCCGCTCGCTATGCGCCCGCCGGCGCCTTCAGCTCACCCGGTGAGGTCGTCGGCGCCCGGGCGGCGGTGGCGCTCCCCGCGGGGTTTGATCTCCACCCGAGCGTGCTCGCTGGTGGTGAGGCCGGCGTGTCCGGCGATCCCCTCGCCGGCGCACGCCCGGGGGAGCGCATCGCCCGGATCGTGGCGATCGGAGATGCCCGTGAGCTTGCGCCCGGAACGCGGGCGGACGTGTTGATCACGCGCGATGACGGCTCCGATCGGGTCAGCACGCGACTCGCCCTGAGCGCCGCCGAGGTCGTGAGCGCTGAACCGGCGGGCTCGGACGGGGAGGGCGACCTCGCCGGGCTGCCGCGAGTCGCGCTGGCGTTGCGGGTGAGCGTCGCGCAGGCGATCGCGCTCGTCGAGGCCCAGAATGGCGCGCGCGAGTTGCGTGTGTTGCCGCGGCCGGCGGGGTAGCCGCAGTGGATGGTGCTGCGAACCACGATCGGCTCCTCGCAGAGACGCTGCGTGACCGCCTCATCGACGAGGCCTTCGCAGGCCGCGCCGTCGCACCCGACGAGTTCGTGGAGCGGGAGGCTTGGGCTCTGGCGCCCGACGAACGCCGGAGACTCGCGGGGAGGGTCGCGGCGCTCGCACGCGGGCTCGGCCCGCTCGAGCCGTTGATGGCCGATCCGCAGGTGGACGAGATCCTCGTCGGCGGAACAAAGCCAATCTGGGTCGAGCGCGGGGGGCGGCTGGCCGAGACGGCGCTGCGCTTCGCCGACGAGGACGAACTGCGCGAGGCGATCGATCGGCTCCTGCGCCCCGTTGGGCGACGAGTGGATGAGGCCCAACCGCTCTGCGATGCGCGGCTGCCGGACGGCTCGCGCATCAACGTGGTGCTCCCGCCGCTCGCGATCGATGGCCCTGCGATCGCCATCCGCCGCTTCCGGCAGCACGGGTTCAGTGCGGCAGAGCTGGTTTCGGCGGGTTCCTGGACGCCGGTGGTTCACGGCCTGCTGCGGCGTGCGGTCCTGGGCCGGTTAAACATCCTTGTCTGCGGGTCGACCGGTTCGGGGAAGACGACGACGCTGGCGGCGCTCCTCGGAATGCTGCCGGCCGGTGAGCGGGTGGTGACGATCGAGGACACCGCGGAGCTGCTCCTCGACTGCTCGCACGTGGTGCGGCTCGAGGCGCGTCCGCCGAACGTCGAGGGGCGCGGCGAGGTCACGATCCGCGCGCTCGTGCGCAACGCGCTGCGTATGCGCCCGGACCGGATCGTCGTGGGGGAGGTACGCGGGGCGGAGGCGCTCGACATGCTCGTCGCGATGGCGACCGGGCACGAGGGCTCGCTCGGCACGATCCACGCCGGATCACCGGCAGAGGCGCTCCACCGCCTCGAGACGCTCGTCCTCATGGCCGGGCTCGGGCTGCCACATACCGTGGTGCGCGCCCAGGTGCGAGCGGCGATCGATCTCGTCGTCGTGGTCGCACGGGGACCGGGCGGCAGCCGGCGCCTCGTCGCCGTCGCCGAAGTCCCATCAGGTGCAGGCAGCGGCGCGCAGTCGGTGCGTCAGGTCTATGAGTTGCGCGCGGGGCGTCCGATCCTGCGACCCCCACTCGACGCTCGCGTCGCTGCGCGGCTCGCGCAGGGCTCCGCGTGACGGCGGCGCTCGCAGGGCTCGCGGCGGCGCTCGCCGTGCTCGCGGCCACTGAGGGACTGCGCGCGGTCGACACCGGCCGTGTTCTGGCGGTTCTGGGTTCGGCGCTGGCACCCGCCCGCGCCGCCGGACGGGCAGGGCGCGCGCGCGAGGAGGAGCGCCGACGACTGGCGCTCGTCGCCGGGTTGTCGGCGGCCGCAGCGGGTTGGCTTGTGGCGGGGCCTGCAGCGGCCCTCCTGCTGGGCGTCGGCGGTCCGCCGCTGGCCGTCGTAGTCGTGCGTGCGCGACGGGCGCGTTGGCGTGCACGCGTCGAGGCGCATGCGCCTGCGACGGCGCGTGCGCTCGCTGATGCCTACGCGGCGGGCCACGCGTTGCCCGGGGCGCTCGATCTTGTCGTTGCCGACGCGGCGCTCCCGTCGGTTGCGCGCGACCTGCTGCGCGAGAGCACCGCTGCAATCTCGTGCGGGGCATCTCCGGCCGAGGCCCTCCGACGGCTCGCCGGCCGCACTGGGCCCGGCGCCTGGACCGGCATCTGCGCGCTGGTGCTGTTGCAGCGCGAGAGCGGCGGGGACGTCGTGCGGATGCTGCGCGAGTTTGCCGCCGACATTGAGCACGGCGCGCAGGCCGAGGCCGAAGCACGCACGGCGAGTGCCCAGGCGCGGTTGACTGCCCGGATCGTCGTCGGGCTGCCGGCTGTCGGGTCGGCGATCGCACTTGTCCTGCGGCCGGGGCTGGCCGGTGCGATCGCACAGCAGCCTGGGCCGCGGGTCCTCGTTCTTGCGGCTCTCGTCCTCCAGGTCGCCGCGCTCGGCGCCATCCGGTTGCTCGCGCGCCCACGCGAGTGCTGACGGCGACCGCTCTCCTTGCGGCGCTGGCGCCCGCCGTCGGCGTCTGGTCGCTTGTCGAGGTCGGGCGGGCGCGAAGGAGGGCGATGGTCCGCCGGCCGCGACGGCGCAGTACATGGGGCGCACCGCTCCGACGCGCCCTGCGCCGGGCGGCGCCTCCTTCGGTTCCCGCCGGGTTGGCCGCGCGCCTGGAGGTGGCCGGCGTGGATGGGTGGCTCGGCGCGCGCGAGCTGATGGCCGTGAAGGTGCTGCTGGCGGCCGTTGCCGTGCTGGCCGGAGCAGCGCCGGGAGGTCGTCTGGGGGTGCTGGGACTGCTCCTCGCGCCGACGTTCGCCTTCCTGCTGCCCGACCTCCTGCTCGCACAGCGTGCGCGCCGGCGCGCGGCTCACCTGCGCGCTGAGGTGCCGCAGGTCATCGATCGCGTGCGGCTCGCCGTGGGGGCGGGGCTCGCACCGGGCCGCGCGCTCGAGCACGCCGCACGCCACGGTGATGGACCGTTGGCACAGGAGCTGCG
>WLNG01000065.1 GCA_009699915.1 Actinomycetota bacterium | reverse complement strand
GCGACGGGCTCGCTCGATCGCGCACACGGGCGCCGGGCGGTCAGCCGTCCCGCCTGCGCGATCCAGACGCCCATGTCGTCACCGCCGGGCACATCGCCGGCCAGGTCCTCTCCGGCGATCAGCGCCGCCGGCGCCGAGCGCGCGACGACGTGATCGAGCTCAGGTCCGCTCGTCAGCGGGTTGATCGGGACGACGGCCGCGCCGAGCCGCTGGACCGCCAGCGATCCGATCAGGCGCGAGAGGTCGTCGGCGGCACGCAGCAGCACGCGGTCGCCGGCGCCGACCCCGCCCGCTGCGAGGGACGCCGCCGCGGTGGCGATGCGCTCCCGCAGCGCCCCGTAGGCGACGTCCTCACCGGGCAGCCGCAGGGCGGTCGCCTCCGCCGGGACGCGCTCCAGCTGCTCGAGGATCGTGGGCATGGGCCGACTCGTGATCAGGCGCTCGGCGGCGGGGCGGCCGGACGCGCGATCACGCCTCCTGTGCCCAGTCGGGCGTCGCCTCGACCGGGGTCATGTCGCTCGTCTGCGTCTTGCGCCAGAACGCGTCGACCTCGAACATCGCCCCGTAATTCTTCTTCGGGTGCAGGAACCAGTAGGAGACGTCGTACTGGTCCACGCGGGGGCGGTCGCCGACGAGGCCGATCTCGTCGCCGAGCTCGCGGTGCAGCTTCCACTCCGACTTGATGTCGTTGCTCGTGATGCCAATGTGGTGGACCCCGCCGCCTGTGCGCTCGAGGAATTTTTTGACCGGTCCGTCCGAGACCGGCTCGACGAGCTCGAAGTACACCTCGCCGACGGGGAAGAGGCAGAAGTGCATGACCTCGATCTCGCCGGTGTCGGGGTTGACGTCGTCGTAGTCGCGTTCGTAGATCAAATCCTCGTCCCGGAACTCAAAGATCCGGCGGAAGTGGGCTAGGGCGGCGTCGAGGTCGTCGACGATGATGCCCAGATGGTCGAACTTCACGATGCTCATGCGGTTCCTTTCCGTGGGGGCCCTGCTGCGATCAGGCTTTGTGAGATCTCCGGGTCGAGGGCTTCCACCGCGAGTCTCGCGGTCTCGGCGCACGCGGTCGTCCCGATCCACCCGTAGGGCTTGACGCCATCCCCGACGTCCATGACGTTGGGGAGTGGCGTGCGGACATCAAGGTCGTACCCGGGGCGCGCCTGCTGCGCGGGCGCGAGATCGCCGCGCATCGCCTTGAAGCGGACGACCTGCGCTTTCGCGAACCCGGGGATGAGGCGGCGCAGATCCTCCTCGAGCAGCGCCCGCTCGGCGTCCACGTCGAACTCGCCGCCGACCGACGGGCGCGGCGCGGCGTACGCCTCGTAGAGCGTGCGGCCCGGCGGCGCGAGCTCAGGGCAGGTGGCGGTGAGGTTGGCGAGATTGCAGAGGCGCTTGGTGTCGGTGAAGGCCCAGATGCCGGGGTGGGGGACGATCTCCTCTGACGCGGAGAAGGCCAGGGCGAGCAGCGAGGTCGTCTGCACCTCGCGCACCCGCTCGGCGAATGCGGCATGAGCGCCCGTTCCGGCCGTCAGGCTCGCGGTGGCGCGCGGGCCGGCGTTGGAGATGACCGCCCGCGTCCCGAAACGGACCTCCGTGCCGTCCGGCCGCCGGGCGCGCACCGCGATCGCGCGCCCGTCGGCGATCTCGATCGCGGTCGCCTCCAAGCCGCGCTCGACGCGTCCTCCGCGGAGGGTGATCGCAGCAGCCATTTCCTCGGCGATCGCGGCGTTGCCGTGCGGCGCGAAGCCAAAGCGCTTGTAGCCGCCGGTCTCGCGCAGGTTGCGGAAGAAGACTCCGGCTGGGAGCTCGTCGGCGTTGACGGTGAAGATCGATGCCGAGAGCGACTGGAAGAGGCTCAGGACGGTCCGGCTGCGCGTGTAGCGCTGGGCCCACTGCTCGAGGGTCAGCGCCTCGTCGGTGGTCTCCGCCCGGCCCTTCGCGACACCCTCGGCGACGCGGCCGGCACTCTTCGTTACGCGCTTGATCAGGTGATCCCACACCGCCTGTCCGGGGCGCAGGTCCCTGCCGCGGATATGGATGAGGACGGGCGGGTCGGGAATCCCCAGCCGCGGTTCGATCTCGAGGTCGCCGAGCGCAGCCCAGAACGGCCCGTTGGTCTCGATCGCGACGGCGCCGGTGGGGAGCTTGAAGCCATCCTGCTCGACCGTCGAGAAGCGTCCGCCGAGGCGCTCCTCGCGCTCGATGACGAGCGGGCGCAGCCCCTGCAGCACCAGCCGACCGGCGGCAGCGAGGCCTCCGACCCCGGAACCGATCACCACGACGTCGTGGTCGGTGCTCGACATGGCGCGACAATACCAACCAAACAACCGGTTGGCAGATCACTGCGAATCGGCTACGTTCCGCCGCATATGGCGCTGAAGGAGGAGGAGACGATGGGACAGGCGGCAGAGGTCGGGCGAGAGGTGCTCGCGACGATGGACGCGCAGGACTACGACCGGCTCCGGGAGGTGATGGCCGCGGACGTGCAGATGTCGCAGGGGGGTGCGAGCCTCAATGGGATCGAGGACGTCATCGCGATGCTCAAATCTTTCTACGGCGCGCTGCCCGACCTGGAGCATTGCGTGCTCAACGTCGTCGAGGACGCCGATACCGCCGCCTTCGAGATGAACGTCGTCGCGACGCACACGGGCCCGTTCACGAGCGACCTTGGTGACTTCCCGCCGACCGGCCGCTCCACCTCTTGGGACTCGTCCACCTTCATCACCGTCCGCGACGGGAAGGCCGTCGAGCTCCACACCTACCTCGACGTGATGGCCGTGCATCGCGAGCTCGGGTATGTCCCCGCGCGGCACGGGACGGCCTGACGCTGAGCGTCAGCCCAGCGCCCGCGCCGGCATGAGCCGCGAGACCCACCAGGCGGGGTAGAGGCTGCCGATCACGCCCATCGCCCCGGCGATCAGGAAGGCGCGGCCGAACGTCCAGGCGGTGAAGTTCGGGCTCACGAGCGCCGAGGCGCCGAACGCGCGCACGAGCAGCTCGCCGCCCGCCACGCCGAGCGCCACCCCGATCAGCGCCCCCGCGAGGCTCAGCGCGAGCCCTTCACCGACAACCAGGCGCGCCACCATCCGCCGCGGCCAGCCGATCGCCAGCAGCAGCGCGAACTCGCTGCGGCGCCCGAAGACCGCCATCAGCATCGTGTTCATCACGGCGATGCCGCCGATGATCAGCGCGATCGCGACGAACAGCGTCGTCGCCTTGCGCAGCAGCAGGCTGTTGGTGTCCACGCGCGAGACCTGCCCCGGCTGGCTGATCGCGATCGTCCCCGGGAATGCGCGCTCGATGCGCTTCGACACCGCTGATGCGCTCTGCCCGCGCTCGATCTTCACGGCGATCGTCGTCGCGTCCTCCGGGCGTCCGCGGATCCGCGAGACGACGTTGATGTCCAGGCCCGCGCCCTGATCCTCGAAGGCGACGCCCACGTGGTAGACGCCGACGATCTGAAAGCTCCCGCCGCCCTTGAGCGTCAGCTGGTCGCCGACGCCGAGACCGAGCTCGCGCGCGGCCGCGTCGCCGAGCACCGCCTCGCGCGCGGAGCTCGCGGCGCGCCCCTGCGTGAAGACGAGGCTGTCGACGACGAAGCCCTCCGGGTCCACGCCGAAGACCAGGAACGACGGGCGGTCCGGGATCTCGCCGGTCGCGACGGTGATCGGCGTCGCGTCGGCCACGCCGGGCACCTCGCGCACGCGCGTGACGATCGAGCGCGGCAGCGACGATGCCGTCAGCTCGCCGACGCCGGTCTGGAACATGCCCAGCTGCGCGCCACCGAGCCGGATCAGGCCCGCCGCGCTGCGCTCGACGCCCGAGCTGAGCGCCAGCAGCGCGACGATCGTGGCCACGCCGATCGCGATCCCCAGCGCGGTGAGCACCGTCCGCGCCGCGTGCCGGCGCAGGTCCACGAGCATCAGCTGGAGCATGCGCGCACGAGGCTACTCCGCGTGGTCCCGGTCGTGCCCGGGATCGGTGGTTGCACCCGGTGCGGCGCGGGTATTGCTGCGTCAGCAACCACCGACGATCGGAGGGCTTTATGGCCGACATGAGCATCCACGGACCCGTCTGCAAACCAATGCCGTCGCCTGACGGCCTGCGGGATCTCGCGGCGTTCCGGCCACGCGGCAATGTGCTGAGCGTTCTGCTCTGCACCGACATGCGCGATCCGCGCAACGTCAATGGCGCGGGGCCGTGGCGGATCGAACTGCGTAACGGGCTGCGTGCCGCGCGTCCGGCGCCCCTGGCGAGCCATCGCGAGCTGGCGGCCTTCGACCGCGCCGCGCGTGCGGTGGAGGCGTGGGCGGCGCGGCTCGACTCGCGTCAGCGCGGCCGCGGGGTCGCCCGCTTCCTCGCGCCCGGAAGCGGCCTCGACCGCGCCTACACACTCCAGCTGCCGCTGGAGGAGACGACCGTCGTCTGGGACGACGCGCCGCTGGTGACGCCGCTGCTCGCGCTGGCCGGCCGGGGCCGCCTCGCCGGGATCGTGATGGTTGACCGTGAGCGCGTGCGCCTGCTGTCGTGGGCCGCCGGGCAGGCATCCGAGCCGCCGAACGCGATGATCGAGCTTGGGGCCGGGCGCTGGCGCGACTACGCCGGCTACGCGAAGGGGAATCCCCAGCGCGCGCAGCAGACCGGCCGCAGTCCGCGGGCGTTCAGCGATCGCAACCGCCTGCATCGCCGGGTCTTCGTGCGCGAGGCCGCCGCCGAACTGGCGGGCCGCCTGCGCGAGCTTGGCTGGGAGCGCATCATCCTCGTCGGCGCTCCGCAGCTCACCAACCAGTTCGAGCGCGACCTGCCGCTCGCGGCTGCGCGCCTGGTCACCGGGCACCTGCCGTGGCATCTGGGGGAGCTTCAGGCGGCGGAGATCGGCGCGCGCGTGGAGCCCGTCCTGCTCGACCGCGAGCCCGCCCGAGTGGCGTAGGCTGCCGATATCGCTGCCCCGACGTTCGATCTGCAGGCGCACAGCCTCGCCAGCGACGGCTCGCTGGCCCCGGCCGAAGTGGTCGCGCACGCGCACGCTGCCGGAGTCGAGCTGCTCGCCCTAACCGACCACGACACCGTCGCCGGCGTGGATGAGGCGCTCGCCGCCGCGGCGCGTCTAGGCGCCATCCGCGTGATCCCGGCGATCGAGATCAGTGCGCTCGACGCCGTCCACGGGGACCTGCACATCTGCGGCTATGGGATCGATCACCACGATCCGGAGCTGCTCGCCGCGCTCACCGTCTGGCGCGCGGACCGCCAGGCCCGGGCCGCCGCGATGGCCGAGGGGCTGCGCGGCGAAGGCCTTGAGATCGACCTGCCGGGCGGCGACGCCGACCACCCGATCGGCCGGCCGCACCTCGCCGCGGCGGTGCTCGCGCATCCGGCCAACGCGCAGCGCATGCGCAGCGAGGGGCTCACCGAACCGGGCGGCGTGATCGAGGCCTATCTGGTGGAGGGCGCCCCGGCCTTCCGCACGCGCAGCACGCCGACGGTCGCGCGTGCCATCGAGGCGATCCACGCCGCCGGCGGGCTCGCGGTATGGGGTCATCCCTTCTGGGATGTCGACGAGATCGACGAGGCCTGCGCGACGCTCGAGCGCCTCGCGGCGCTCGGGATCGATGGGGTCGAGGCGTTCTACGCCACGCACGGGCCCGAGCAGACGCGCGCGATCCACGCCGTGGCGCTCGACCTGGGCCTGCTGACGACCGGCAGCGCCGACTTCCACGGCCCGCAGCACCGGCTGTTCCACGCTTTCCGCGCCTTCGAGCTCCACGGCCTCGAGCCGCGGCTCGGGCCGCTCGCCGCGCGGGACTGACCTGCTGCGCCGCTAGCCTTCCACCACGTGCCACTGCCCGTCGCCGCCTCCGACGCGATTTCCGCGTTTGAGGCCATCGTTCTCGGGATCGTCCAGGGACTGACCGAGTTCCTGCCGATCTCCAGCAGTGCGCACGTGCGCATCGTCCCGGCGCTCTTCGGCTGGCCCGATCCGGGCACGGCGTTCACCGCGGTGATCCAGCTCGGCACGATGGCCGCGGTCCTCATCTACTTCCGGCGCGATCTGCTGTACATCGTGCGCGCGTTTCTGGGCAGCGTCGGCGATCGCTCTTACTGGCGCAGCCCCGACGTGGACGCGCGCACCGGGTGGTACCTGATCATCGGCACGATCCCGATCGCGGTGATCGGCCTCGTGCTGAAGGACACGATCGAGACCGGGGTGCGCAGTCTCGAACTGATTGCCGTGATGCTGATGCTGTTCAGCGCCGTCTTATGGCAGGCCGATCGGATCGGGAGCCGCACGCGTGAGCTTGAGCAGGTTGACCGCCGTGACGCGATCGTGATCGGCTTCGCGCAGGCGCTTGCGCTGATTCCCGGCGTGAGCCGCTCCGGCGCGACGATCTCCTTCGGCCTCTTCCAGGGCTTCACGCGCGAGGCCGCGGCGCGCTTCAGCTTCCTGCTCTCGGTCCCGGCGGTCGTGCTCTCCGGGCTCTTCGAACTGCGCAAGATCGGTGATGGGACCGGCGTCGGGGCGGGGGCGACGCTGATCGCGACGCTCTTCGCCTTCATTTTCGGCTACGCCTCGATCGCCTGGCTGCTCGGCTACCTGCGCACCCACAGCCTCGGGATCTTCATCCGCTACCGGCTCGCGCTCGGCGCCTTCGTGCTGGTGCTCGCGCTCGCGGGCGCGATCTCCTAGGGCCGGGCCTTCTCGGGTAGCGTCGCGCCATGAGCACCACGGCGGACATCGATCTCGGCGACCTGGACCTCTGGCGCGACGGCCCGCCGCACGAGCTCTTCGCGCAGCTGCGCCGCGAGCCGCTGCACTTCAGCGAGCTTGCCGACTTCGAGCATGAGCGCGGCTTCTGGTCGGTCGTGCGCTACGAGGACATCGCCGCCGTCGGCCGCGACTTCGAGACGTTCTCCTCGGAGCGCTCGATCCTGCTGGTGGACAAGCTCTCCTGGGATCCGGAGGTCCCGGACCCGATGGACATGGCGCAGCACATGCTGATCAGCACCGACCCGCCGCGCCACGACCGCATGAAGGCGCTCGTCCAGCGGGCGTTCAACGCGCGCCGCGTGGCCGAGCACGAGCAGCGCATCCGGGACATCATCAACCTCGTCTACGACCGCGCGCTCGAACGCCATCCCGACGGGCGCATCGACCTCGTCCAGGACGTGGCGCTGCACGTGCCCACGATGGTGATCGGCGACATGCTCGGCGCCCCGCGCGAGGACTCCGAGCGCCTCGTCAACTGGACGAACCGCACCGTCGCCTTCGAGGACCCGCGCCTGGTCCCCGACCTGCGCGACATCTTCGTCGCGCTGGAGGAGTTCATCCCATACGTGGACGGGGTGATCCGCGCGCGCCGCGAGCGCCCGACCGAGGACCTCACGACCGCCTTCATTCAGGCGGAGATCGACGGCGACCAGCTCAGCCCTGAGGAGATCCTCCTGTTCTTCTTCCTGCTGATGGTCGCCGGGAACGACTCCACCCG
>WLNG01000064.1 GCA_009699915.1 Actinomycetota bacterium | reverse complement strand
ACCGCATCGAGGAGGTCGCGACGGTAGGCGGCGTGCTCTGGGTGAACGACTCGAAGGCGACGAACACCGGCTCGACGAATGTCGCCCTCGCCGCATTCGACTGTCCGGTCCACCTGATCGCGGGCGGCCAGGGCAAGAGTCAGGACTTCACCGCCCTGCGTGGCGCAGTCCTCGCGCGTGCCGCGGCGGTTTACCTGATCGGCGAGGACGCGGAGGCGCTCGCCGACGCGCTCGACGGGACCGTTCCGCTGCATCGCTGCGGCGATCTGGAGCACGCCGTGGTGGCCGCCGCCACTGCCGCGCGCCCCGGCGAGGCGGTCCTGCTCTCGCCGGCCTGCGCGAGCTTCGATCAGTTCGCGGATTTCGAGGAGCGGGGCCGGGCCTTCCGCACGCTCGTCGCGGCGCGCGACCGCTGAGAACGCAGGAGGAGAACGGGCCGCCGCGGCGAAGGAGGTGCAGATGGCTCGCGTTGCCGCCCGCGCCTCTGGATCCGCCCCTGCCTCTGCGCGAGTGCAGGAGAGCTCGCGGACCCGTCGCATCGCGGAGGGAACGCCGCTCACCTACGTCGTGATGTGCCTCGTCGCCGGCGGCGCCGTGATGGTCTACAGCGCCTCGTCCGGGTCGACGGCGGTCAGCGGCGGCGACGGGATGGGCTACCTCACGAAGTACGTCGTCTACGGCGCGCTCGGGTTCCTGGCGATGCACTGGATCGCGCGCATGCCGCTGGAGCGCGTCCTGCGCATGACCGGTCCGCTGCTGGCAGTCGCGTTGGGCCTGCTTGTCGCGGTCAAGGTCCCCGGGATCGGCGTCTCGGTCAACGGCGCTCAGCGTTGGCTCGGCTTCGGCCCGATCCAGTTTCAGCCCAGCGAGGTGGCCAAGCTCGCCCTCGTGCTGTACGCGGCCCGCTTCCTCGCCGAACGGCCGCGCGGCCTGCGCACGATCCGCGATCTGGGCCCGCTCGGGATCGTCACGATCGCGAGCGTGATGCTGGTGCTGCTCCAGCCGGACCTCGGCACCGCGCTCGTGATCATCTTCACGATGGGCACGATGCTGTTCGCCGCCGGTGTGCCGCTGCCCTGGCTGGGCGGACTGGCCGCATGCGGCGCCTTCTTCGTGATGCTCTACTCGCTGTCGGCGTCCTACCGGCGGGCGCGCCTGACCTCGTTCCTCAATCCTTGGGATCACGCCGCAGATGCTGGATTCCAGGCCGTTCAGGGCCAGATCGCAATCGGCTCCGGCGGGGTCGTCGGGCGTGGCCTCGGACAGTCGGTGCAGAAGATCTTCTACCTCCCGGAGGCCCACACGGATTTCATCCTCGCGATCATCGGTGAGGAGCTCGGGCTGATCGGGATCCTCGGGCTGATCGGGCTCTACGGGGGCTTCGCCTGGGCGGGGCTGCGGATCGCTCAGCAGGCCAAGGGCCGCTACGCAGCACTGCTGGCTGGCGGTCTGACCTGCCTGGTCCTCTGCCAGGCCGCGCTGAACCTCTTCGCCGTGCTCGGGATCGCGCCGCTCACCGGCGTTCCGCTGCCGTTCATCTCCTATGGCTCGACCAATCTCATGATCCTGCTCGCCGCGACCGGGCTGATCCTCAATGTCGCGCGCGGCGGGTCGGTGCATCTGCGGGCCGTCACCGATCGACCTGATGCGACACGATCCGAGGCGTATGCCGACGACCTTCGTGATCGCCGCCGGGGGGACAGCCGGGCACGTAGTGCCGGCGCTCGCGGTGGCCGACGCGCTGCGGGCTGAACTCCCGGACGCGCGCGTCGTCTTCGTCGGAGGGCAGCGCGCCGAGCGCGAGCTCGTCCCGGCGGCGGGCTACGAGCTGCGCACGCTCGCCGTCGAGGGACTCAGTCGCACCAATCCGCTGCGCGCGGCGCGTGCGGCCTGGCGCGCGATGCGTGCCGTCGCAGCTGCCAAGGCCATTCTCGACGAGTTGCAGCCCGCGGCCGTGATGGGTGGCGGCGGCTATGTCGCCGGGCCGGTCGGGCTTGCCGCTTCGCGGCGGCGTATTCCGCTGGTGCTGACCGAGGCGGACAGCCACCTAGGGCTTACCAATCGCCTGCTCGCCCCGCGCGCGCGGCGAGTCTGCCTGGCCTTCCCGATCGCAGGGCGCGAGGGTGACCGCTATCGCGTCACCGGTAGGCCGGTGCCGCCGCCTGCAAGCGATCGCCGTGCTGCGCGTGAGCGCTTCGGGCTGGGCGAGAAGGACCGGGTGCTGCTGGTCTTCGGCGGCTCGCTCGGTGCGCGCTCAGTCAACCAGGCGACGCTCAAGGCGTTCGCCGCGCCGGACTGCCGGCTGCGCGTGTTGCATGCGGGCGGCGAGCGCGACCTGCCGGCGCTTCGTGCCGCGCTCGGTGAGCCTGCACCGCCGCACTACGACCTGCGCGGCTTCATCGACGACTTCGGTCAGGCGCTGCTGGCGGCGGACCTCGTGGTCGCGCGCTCAGGCGGTTCGGTCTTCGAGGTCGCTGCCCACGGGTGTCCGGCGATCCTCGTCCCGTACCCGCACGCCGCCGGGGACCACCAGGCCGGCAATGCACGCTGGATGGAGCAGGCAGGCGCGGCGATCGTGATCCGCGATGAGGAGCTGACCGGCGCCCGCCTGCGCGCAGAGGTGGACGCCCTGTTCGCCGATACGCAGCGCCTCGCCGCGATGGCCGCGGCCTCACGGGCGCTCGCACGCCCGGATGCCGCCCAGGCGATCGCGGGAGAACTTCTGGCCGCCGGGGGTCTCCGATGAGCGCCCGCTGGGCCGGCCGCCATCTCCACCTCGTGGGGATCGGGGGAGCCGGCATGAGCGGCTATGCGCTTGCGGCCGCAGCGCTCGGGGCGCAGGTCAGCGGCTCCGATCGGGACGATTCACCGCTGCTGGCCGAACTGCGCGCCGCGGGGATCGACGCACGCCCCGGCCATGCCGCAGAGCACCTGCCCGACGAGCCGTCGCTGGAGGTCGTCTGTTCTTCTGCGGTGCCACCAGACAACCCAGAGGTGGCCGAGGCCCATCGCCGGGGCCTGCCGGTGCTTGCGCGTGCCGCTCTGCTCGGCGAGCTCACGACGCTGCGCCGCACGATCGCCGTCGCCGGCGCGCACGGCAAGACGACGACCTCGAGCATGATCGCCCACATCCTGATCACCTGCGGCCTTGATCCGGGGTATCTGATCGGCGGTCGCCTGCGCAGCACCGGTCTCGGCGCGGCGTGGGGGAGCGGCGAATGGCTCGTTGTGGAGGCGGACGAGTCCGATCGCTCGATGCTTGCGCTTGATGTCGAGATCGCCGTCGTGACGAACGTCGAGCTCGATCATCACGCAACCTACGGGTCGCTCGGCGAGCTGCGCGAGGTCTTCCGGGAGTTCCTCGACGGGCCACAGGCCGCCGTGCTCTGGGACCGCCCAGATCTTCTGGCCCTGCGCGCGGGGGAGACGGTCGCCTTTGACGACTGCGGCGCCGATCTCGGGGAGGGGACGAGCGCCCTCGTGTGGCGCGGTCATCGAGTGTTCGTTCCGGTCCCTGGCCGGCACAACGCGCGCAATGCGGTCGCCGCCCTGGAGGCCGCGCGGCTCGCCGGTGCCCCGGAGGCGGAGGCCGTCACAGCGCTCGCGAGTTTCGCCGGGGCCGGTCGACGGTTCGAGCAGCTGGGAACCGCCGCGCGGGGTGCCCTGGTCGTCGACGACTACGCGCACCACCCGACGGAGGTCGCCGCGACGATCGCTGCGGCACGCTCGCTCGGCCGCGGGCGGGTCGTCGTCGTCTTCCAGCCGCACCTCTATTCCCGCACCCGTCAGCTCGCCGGGGCGTTCGGCCGGGCGCTGGCGGCGGCCGATGTCGTCTGCGTTCTCGAGGTCTATCCGGCGCGCGAGCAGGCGCAGGATTTTCCCGGCGTCGGGGGCCTGCTCATCGCCGAGGCGGCAGCCGACGCCGCCGCGGGCCGTGAGGTGTTCTGGCTTCCCGCATTCGACGATGCTGAGCGTGTCCTGCGCGAGCGCCTTCGCTCTGATGACGTCTGCCTCGTGCTGGGCGCGGGCGACGTGCGCGTGCTCGGTGAACGGCTCGTTGCCTGAGCAGGAGAATCGCGCCGCATGGCGAATACCGAGCGGTGTTCGCGCGCTCTGCCGCCGCGCCGCGACGCCTCCGCGTCCCGCGCACCATCCCCGTAGCGCCCCGCCCGTCGGCGTGGGGCCTGATGATTGCTGTCTCGGTGGTGGTGATCCTCGGCGGGGGATGGCTGCTGTTGCGTGACTCGGCGCTCGTCCGGGTTGACCGGGTCGAGATCAGCGGGTTGACCGGGAGCGATGCAGCTCAGATCCGCGCGGCGCTCGACGATGCTGCGCGCAGCATGACGACGCTCCACTACGACCGTCGCGAGCTGCTTGATGCCGTCGCAGCTCATCCGATTGTGCGCGACATCGAGGTACAGCGCAGCCTGCCGCACACGCTGCGCATCCGTGTGGTTCCGCGCGAGCCCGTCGCCGCGATCTCTGCCGGAGGCTCGCGCGTTGCCGTGGCCTCCGACGGGGCTCTCTTGCGCGGGACCAAGGCGTCCGAACTGCCGGCGATCCGCGTGACGCTCCCGCCGAGGGGCGAGCGGATCAGCGACACGGCGACGCAGGCGGCGCTGAGACTGCTGACCACCGCTCCCGTCGCGCTGGCACGGCGCATCACTGAGGTGAACGCCGCTGGCGGGCAGCTGACGGCGCGTCTGCGCGGCGGGCCGCTGCTGCGCTTCGGCAGCGCCGAGCGCATCGCGGCGAAATGGATCGCCGTGCGCCAGGTGCTGCGTGACCCGATCGCCCGGCGGGCCGCCTACATCGATCTGCGCATTCCTGAGCGTCCCGCTGCCGGTGGTCTCTCTGAGACCGACGGGGGAGCTCCGACCCCTGCTGCGGCTATCTCGACGATGCCCGACCTGCCACCGCAGCCCTAGCCTCAGTCTCACGTAAGAGTTGAGTCTCTGCGATCTTCAGAGTCTCTACTAAGAGTTTAGGGTATAGCTGTCGCAATGAATCTTGCGTCGCTAGTCTCTCGTTGACAGCCGATTCGGCCGATGTCACGGTGATTCTGCTTCTGGGACCGCCCCTGTGGCGTTAGTCTCAACCCTACATCGAAGGTTGACGAACAGCTCATGATGGACAGCAGCGGGACATACCTTGCCGTGATCAAGGTCGTCGGCGTGGGAGGCGGCGGCACGAACGCGGTAAACCGCATGATCGACGCGGGGCTTCGTGGCGTGGAGTTCATCGCCGCGAACACCGACGCACAGGCCCTGCAGATGTGCGACGCGGACATCAAGCTCAACATCGGCCACGAGCTCACCAAGGGGCTCGGGGCAGGCGCGAACCCGGAGGTCGGCTTCGGCGCGGCAGCCGAGTCACGCGATGAGATCAAGGAGGCCCTGAAGGGGGCCGACATGGTCTTCGTCACCGCTGGCGAGGGCGGCGGCACCGGAACCGGTGCGGCTCCTGTGATCGCCGAAATCGCCAAAAATGAGATCGGCGCGCTCACGGTGGGTGTCGTCACGCGTCCGTTCGAGTTCGAGGGGACGCAGCGCATGCGCTCCGCCGACGAGGGCATCGCGCGTCTGCGTGAGGTTGTCGACACGCTGATCGTGATTCCGAACGAGCGCCTGCTGTCAGCCGTCGATCGCCGCACGACGATCCTCGAGGCGTTCCGCGAGGCGGACAACGTGCTGCGTCAGGGTGTTCAGGGCATCACCGACCTGATCACGATCCCGGGCCTGATCAACCTCGACTTCGCCGACGTGCGCACGATCATGTCGGACGCCGGCTCGGCGCTGATGGGCGTCGGCAGCTCGGCTGGAGAGCAGCGCGCGGTCGATGCCGCCAAGGCGGCGATCGAAAGCCCGCTGCTGGAGGACTCGATCAACGGGGCGACCGGCATCCTGCTCAACATCACCGGCGGGCGCGAGCTCGGCCTGTTCGAGGTCAACGACGCCGCGCAGGTCATCCACCGCGCGGCCGACTCGAACGCGAACATCATCTTCGGCGCCGTCATCGACGAGTCGCTCGGGGACGAGGTGCGCGTGACCGTCATCGGCACCGGCTTCGATCATCGCTCCACGCGTGGCCGCGCCGCCCGCGAGGAGGCGCGCCGCCCGGCGGATCGCGCCCCCCGCGAGCGGGCTCCGCGCGGCGATCGGCCGTCCGACCTTGAGATCAGCGACGACGACCTCGACATCCCCTCCTTCCTGAAGTAGTTCCCGCCCGGGGCGTGGCCGGCGGCCAAGCGCCGCCGCGCCAGATCCCGGGTCTCCGCCTGTGGCGCCGGTACGGTCCCGGGGTGCCTGATGCCGCCGCACGACGCACCTCGCTGTACGCGCGTCACGCTGCCGCGGGCGCGAAGCTCGTCGACTTCGCGGGCTGGGAGATGCCTGTGCAGTACGCGGGGATCCGCCAGGAGCACACTGCCGTGCGCGAGCGGGTTGGCCTCTTCGACGTCTCCCACATGGGCCAGATCGAGACCAGCGGTCCGCAGGCGCTCGAGCTCCTCCAGCTGCTGACCTCCAACGACGTCGCCGCGATCCCGCCCGGCGGCGCCCAGTACGGCGTGCTCTGTCGCGAGGACGGCGGTGTCCTCGACGATCTCTTCACCTATCGCCTGGCGGATGAGCGTTACCTCACCGTCACCAACGCCTCCAACCATGCGCGGGACTTCGCCTGGTTCGTCGAGCACGCCGACGGCCTGGACGTCGAGGTCACCGACGCAGCCGACCGCTGGGCGATGCTCGCCGTGCAGGGTCCGCAGGCCCGTGCCGCGCTCGCGCCGTTGGCGGACGGCCCGCTCCCGCCGCGCTTCACGGTCGCCGCGCTGACGGTCGCGGGAGCGCCCGCGCTGGTCTGCGGCACCGGCTACACCGGCGAGGACGGCGTCGAGATCCTCTGTAAACCGGACGATGCTCCCGCAGTCTGGGATGCGGTTGTCGCGGCGGGCGCGGAGCCCGCCGGCCTTGGTGCCCGCGACACGCTGCGGCTTGAGGTCTGTTACCACCTGTACGGCAACGACTTGATGGAGTCCCGTGGCCCGATCGAGGCGGGATTGGGATGGTGCTGCCGCGAGGAGACCGGCTTCATCGGCTCCGACGCGGTCGCCGCGGTGCGCGCCGCCGGACCCGCAGAGCGGTTCGTCGCCTTCCGGCTGACCGATCCGGGGATCGCGCGGCAGGGGAACGCGATCGCCGGTGGTGGGGAGGTCACGAGCGGCACGCTCTCGCCGACGCTCGGAGTCGCCGTCGGCATGGCCTACCTGCCGGCTGCGCGGGCGCAGCCGGGTGAGCCACTCGATATCGACGTCCGCGGCACGGTTCGATCCGCCGTCGTCGTGGAGAAGCCCTTCTACCGCGGGTCCGCCGCGTAGGATCGAAGCGCACCAGCGACACTCACTGGAGACGACATGGCCGACGCAAGCTATCCCGCTGAACTGCTGTACCACCCGGAGCACGACTGGGCCCGGATCGACCCTGCCGATGACGGCATCGCGACCTT
>WLNG01000063.1 GCA_009699915.1 Actinomycetota bacterium | reverse complement strand
GAGGGTCGTTCGGGCGAGAAGGGCACGCTGACTGCGCGCATGATCGACCGTCCGATCCGTCCGCTCTTCCCCAAGGGCTGGCACTACGAGACGCAGCTGGTCGCGATGCCGCTGAGCGTCGACCACGTCAATCCCTACGACATCCTCGCGATGAACGGCGCCTCCGCTGCGCTGATGATTTCGCAGGTTCCGCTTCCCAAGCCGGTCGGCGCTGTGCGCATCGGCAAGATCGACGGCAACTTCGTCATCAACCCCCCGGAGGAGTCCCTGCTGGCGGGCGCTGAGAACGAGAGCTCGCTCGACCTCGTCGTCGCGGGTACCGAGGACGCGATCCTGATGGTTGAGGCCGGGGCCAGCGAGGTCTCGGAGGCTGAGATCCTCGATGCCCTCGACATCGCCCACGGCGAGATCAAGCGCCTCTGCGCGCTGCAGCTCGAGCTCGCAGCGAAGGTCTCCAAGGAGAAGATCCAGGTTGAGGCTCCGAAGCTCGATGAGGCCCTTCTCGCGCAGATCACCGCCTCGCACGGTGCGGCGCTCGACGCCGCGACGCAGGTCGAGGACAAGCTCGAGCGCCAGGACGCGACGAAGGCTGTCGAGACCGCGATCCTGCAGCAGTACGCGGGCGATTCGGACGCCGAGGGCCACGCCGAGCGCGCGGCCGCGGCACAGGCGATCTTCCAGAAGCTTGAGAAGGCGACGATCCGCAATCGCATCGCGGTGCAGAAGCGCCGTCCCGACGGTCGCTCCGCACAGGAGATCCGCCCGATCAGCATCGAGGTTGGAGTCACTCCGCGCACGCACGGTTCGGCGCTCTTCACCCGCGGCCAGACGCAGGCGCTCTCCGTCGCGTCGCTCGGCACGCTCAAGGAGGAGATGCGGCTCGACACCCTCGGGCTCGAGAAGAACCGCTACTACTGGCACCACTACAACTTCCCGCCCTTCTCGGTCGGGGAGGCGGGCTTCATGCGCGGCCCCAAGCGCCGTGACATCGGCCATGGCGCGCTCGCCGAGCGCGCTCTCGTGCCGGTCGTGCCGAGCATCGAGGAGTTCCCGTACACAATCCGCGTCGTCTCCGACATCCTCGAGTCGAACGGCTCGTCGTCGATGGCGTCGGTCTGCGGTTCCTCGCTCTCGCTGATGCAGGCCGGTGTGCCGATTAAGGCGCCCGTGGCAGGCATCGCAATGGGCCTGATCAAGGAGGGGGACGACTACATCGTCCTCACCGACATCGCTGGCGTCGAGGATCACCTCGGTGACATGGACTTCAAGGTGGCTGGCACCGAGAAGGGCATCACCGCGATCCAGATGGACATCAAGATCGGCGGCCTCACGTTCGACATCCTGACCGACGCGCTCGCACAGGCTCGGGAGGCACGGCTGAACATCCTCGGGCAGATGGCCGCGATCATCGACAGCCCGAGCAGTGAGCTGTCGCCGTTCGCACCGCGCATCATCCAGCTCCAGATCGACCCGTCGCAGATCGGCATGCTGATCGGCAAGGGCGGCGAGACGATCCGTGGCCTCTCAGACGAGTTCGAGTCGCAGATCGACGTCAACGACGAGGGCCAGGTCCTGGTCTACTCGTCTAATGGCGAACTTGGTGAGGCACTGGCCGAGCGGATCCGCACGATGATGAAGGAGGTCGAGGTGGGCGACGTGTTCACCGGAAAGGTCGTGAAGACGACGACCTTCGGCGCCTTCGTCGAACTCTCGAAGGGGACCGACGGACTCCTGCACATCTCGAACGTGGCCCCGGGCCAGCGCGTCGAGAACGTCGAGGACGTCCTCAGCCGCGGTGATGAGATCGAGGTCAAGGTGGTCGAGGTGGACCGCGAGCGCGGCCGTATCGGCCTGCGCCTGATCGACGACCCGTCGATCGCCGGCAAGAGCAATGACGAGCTGGCCGCAGTCGCTGCAGCCGGCGGCGGTGGTGGTGGCGGTGGCGATCGCGGCGATCGCGGCCCGCGTCGCGAGCGTGATGGTGACGGTTCGAGGGGCTCCGGCCGCCCGCGTCATCGCCGTTCGGACGGCGACTCCAACCGCGGCTGACGCCCAGCATTCGTGAGCGAGCCCTCCGGCCATCGCCTCACGACGTTGCCCTCCGGGGTACGCGTCGTGACGGAGGCGATGGCCGGCGTGCGCTCGGTCGCGCTCGGGATCCTGATCGGAACCGGATCGGTCACCGAATCGCCGCAGACCGCAGGCTGGTCGCACCTGCTTGAGCATCTGCTCTTCCGTGGGACCGCCCGTTATGGCTCGCGCGAGATCGATGAACGCTTCGACGCCTTCGGCGGCGAGCTGAACGCCGGCACCGCACGCGAGTCCACCTCGGTCAGCGCGCGGGTGCTCGATGCGCATCTCGAAGAGGCACTGGACATCATGGCCGACATGGTCTGGTGCCCCCGGCTCGATCCTGCAGATGTGCAGGCCGAGAAGCGCATCGTGCTCGAGGAGATAGCGATGTACGAGGACGATCCTCAGGACAGCGTCTTCGACCTGCTCGGCGGGGCGGTCTTTGGCCGGCATCCGCTTGGACGCCCGGTGATCGGCCGACCTGCGAGCGTTTCCGCAGCCGACGCAGACGGCCTGCGGACGCTGCACGCAGAGCGCTACGCGCCGGCCGACATCGTCGTCGCTGCAGCCGGTTCGGTAGTGCACGAGCAGATTGTGGAACTCGTCGAACAGGCGCACCCTGGCGACAGTGTCGGCCGCCGCGGTCCAGCGGCGCCTGGCGCTCCCATCGCCGGTGAGCCGCAACGACTCTTTCGCGAGCGCCCAACCGAGCAGTTCCACGTCGCCTTCGGGGCCCACGGGATCAGCCGGAACGACGACCGCCGCTGGGCGCTGCGGGTCCTCGATGCCCTCCTCGGCGGAACGCCTTCTTCGCGCCTGTTCCAAGAGGTGCGTGAGGAGCGCGCTCTTGCCTACGAGATCTCCTCTTTCCACACCGAGTACGCAGCCGCAGGTGAGGTCGGGGTGTACCTCGGTACCCAGCCGGCCAATCTCCACGAGGCGCTCTGCGCAGTGATCGGCGTGCTCGAGCGCCTGTGCTCGACGGGACTCGCGCCCGGCGAACTCGAGCGTGCGCGCGAGCACACTAAGGGCCGCATCGTGCTGGCGCTCGAATCGCCATACGCACGCATGGGGCGGATCGGAGCAACGGTCCTTGAGGACCGCGAACTGCTGGGGATCGATGCGCTGCTGACACGCATCGACGCGGTCAGCGCTGCGGATGTCGAGGAGCTCGCTGCGGCGCTCTACGCGCCCGAGCGGCTGAGCGTCGCTGCGATCGGGCCTGATGAGGGGATCTTCATGAAGGCACTCGACACGGCGCTCCCCGGATCGGCAAGGATGGCGATATGAGCACGCTGCTGCGCGTCGGTGTCGCCGGGGCCGCCGGACGGTTGGGGGCAAGCGTTTGCGCTGCCGTGGAGGCCGCGGACGGCCTTGAGCTCGCCGGGCGTGCCGATCCTGCACTCGGCACCTCCCTCGAGGAGATCCTCGACTCGGTCGACGTTGTCGTCGACTTCACGACTCCGGACACTGCGCTCGGCAACGCGTTGGCCTGCCTTGAGGCGGGAGTGCACGTCGTGATCGGCACAACGGGCTTCGACATTGACGCGCTGCGGGCGCCTGCAGCCGCATCTGGCGCGAACGTGTTGATCGCGCCGAATTTCGCGATCGGTGCGGTCCTGATGATGCGTTTCGCCGCCGAGGCTGCCCGCCACTTCCAGGCAGCCGAGATCGTCGAGCTCCATCACGACGGCAAGCTTGATGCCCCGAGCGGCACGGCGGCACGCACTGCAGGTCTCATGCAGGAGGCCGCCGGACGCGAGGTGCCGATCCACTCCGTCAGGCTTCCCGGGCTGGTGGCACATCAAGAGGTCATCCTCGGCGGCCTCGGCGAGACGTTGACGATCCGCCACGATTCGCTCAGCCGCGAGTCCTTCATGCCCGGCGTCATCGCTGCGGTGCGGGCGGTCTCGTCGCTGCCCGAGCCGTTGGTGGTCGGTCTCGAGCACATCCTGTAACGCCGTCAGCCATCGCGCACGAGGCGCTCGAGCCGCGTGCACCTGCGAACAGCGTCGCGGCGCGCCACCGCAGCATCGAGTGCACCGGCCTGGGCGACCACGACGCAGACGCGCTCGGCGCGCGTGATCGCCGTGTAGAGCAGGTTCCTGGTCAGCATGTGGCGGTGTCCCAGAAAGACCGGGATCACAACGGCAGGAGCTTGGCTGCCCTGCGACTTGTGAACCGTGATCGCGTACGCGGGCCGGATCGTTGCGAGCTCGTCAAGCTCTAGCGCGATGCGACGGCCATCGTCGCCGGCGAAGATGACTTGGTCGCGGACGCTATCGAGGTGGGCGATCGAGCCGAGCTCGCCGTTCATCAGCTCGCGCTCGTGATCGTTCCGTGTCTGGATTACGCGGTCGCCGACGCGCAACGCCGTTCCCGGCACCGGCGTCCCGTCCGCGTTGCGCCGCGCGCGCAGCGCGTCGTTGAGCGCATCAACCCCAAGTGGGCCGCGCCGCATCGGGGAGAGGACGAGCACGTCGGTCCCGGCGTCGAGGCCGTAGTGCGAGGCCAGGCGCCCGTCGGCGAGCGAGACGACCTCATCGAAGAGCGCACGCGGATCCTCGCGTCCGATCAGGAAGAAGTCCCGGATGTCCTGATCGCCGGCGTTGCCGCTTGGGCGCTCGCCGTGGTTCACCGAGTGCGCGGCGCGGACGATCAGCGACCGCGCCGCCTGACGGAAGATCTCCTCAAGTCGCACGGTAGGCACGAGCTTCGAAGCGATCAGGTCCTCCAGGACGCGTCCCGGGCCGACCGGCGGCAGCTGGTCGACATCGCCGACGAGCAGGACGTGCGTTCGCGGTCCGACCGCTCCGAGGAGTGCATCGGCGAGGCCGAGCGAGAGCATGCTGGCTTCGTCCACGACGAGGAGATCCGTGCCGGGGAGGGGGTCGTCGGGGCCGTGCTCGAAGCCTCCCTCCTCGGGAAGCCATCCGAGCAGCCGGTGGATCGTCGTGGCGGCGATTCCCGTCGCCTCGCTCAGTCGCCTCGCCGCCTTACCGGTCGGGGCGCAGAGGCGAACCGATCGTCGTCGGCCGTGGAGCAGCTCGACGAGTGTGCGCAGCGTGGCGGTCTTCCCGGTGCCGGGACCGCCGGTCAGGATCGTGAGCCGGCTCTGGAAGACTGCGTCAACAACCGCCCACTGGGCGTCGCTCGGTACGAACTCGCCGCTGACCGGTCGCTCGAGTCGATCAAGTCGCAAGTGCGGGCCGTCACCGGCCAGATCGCGTACGCGTCGTGCGAGTCGGCGCTCGACCGCATCGACCACCGGGTGAGCGATCAGGTCACCGTCCGCGACAACCCGTCCACTCGCGATGAGGCCCTCGAGACGCTCGGCCGCGCCGGGGCCCAGCAGCTCCTGCGAACGTCGCAGGAGTTCGGCGCGCGGCAGCAGACAGTGGCCGTCGAGCTCAGCGAGCGACAGCACGTGCAGCAGGCCCGCGTCCAGGCGCTGCGGGGCGTGCGCGGGGACGCCGAGCGCCCGCGCAAGCGCGTCCGCTGTCGCGAACCCGACTCCCTCGACGTCGATCGCTGCATATGGATCTTCCTTGAGCATCTCCACTGCCTCGGGACCGAGTGCACGCTCGATCCGCCCGGCCGCGCCTGCTGGGACGCCGTGTTCGCCGAGGAAGAGCCGGAGCGCACGCTTGCCGCGCAGCCGCTCCCAGGAGCGCACCGTCGCGCCGATGCGGGCCGGGCCGATTCCGGGTACCTCACGCAGGCGCGAGCGGGGATCTGCGTCGATCTCCTCCAAGACGTTCTCGCCGTACCGGTCGAAGAGCCAAGCGGCTCCGCTGGGTCCGACATGTCTGACGGCTGTCAGGAGATCGATCAGTGCTGCTGCGGAGCCGATGCCCGTCGACGCGACATGAGCAACCTCGAAGCGCCAGCCGTGCCGCGCGTGCTGGCTCCATGCGCCGTGCACCTCAAGCAGCTCGCCGACGTGCAGGTGGTCGAGCGTGCCCGTGAGGATGACCTCTTCACCGTCATCGCTGATCGCGCCCAGGACCGCGAAGCCGCTGTCGGGCGAGCTCCACCGGACGCTCTCTACCTCGACGTGCAGCAGACGGGCGGCGGGCGCAGCAGGCTCGTCTGGGGTCCGCGTCCGCGGGCGCTCTCGGTCTGTGGAGGACACAGCCGAGCGAGTGTGGAGCGGCCGGCGGACGCGAGGCGTCGGCTAGGCTCACGGCGTGTCTACGCTCGGCCCAATTCTGACCGCGGTCATCACGCCCTTCCGCGAGAGCGATGGATCGGTCGACGAGGAGGCCTTCGTCGCGCTGCTCCATCACCTTGCCGGGCATGGTTCAGACGGGTTCGTCGTCTGCGGGACGACCGGCGAAGCACCGACGCTTACCGACGATGAGCACCTCAGCCTGATCGGGCTCGCCGTGCGCGAGAAGCCGGCTGGCACGTCGATCATCGCGGGGGTCGGCTCGAACGATACGCGCCACGCGGTGCAGCTCACGCAGCGAGCCTGCGAGCTGGGCGCCGACGCGCTCCTCTCAGTCACCCCGTACTACAACCGTCCCAACCGCCGCGGAATCGTCGCTCACTATCGCGAGATCTCGCGCGCTGCCGATCGTCCGATAATCCTCTACAACATTCCGCAGCGCACTGGAACGGATATCCCGAACGACCTGCTCGCCGAGCTGGCGCAGATCGATCACATCGGTGCGGTCAAGCAGGCCAACGGCGCCAGCCTCGCACTCGTTGACGGACTCGATCTCTACACCGGGAACGACGAGGACTTCGCCCGCACGCTCGATCTAGGCGGAGTTGGCGGGATTCTCGTCGCGAGCCATTTCGTTGGCCCGCAGATGCGCGCGATGGCGCTTGAGCCCAAGCGCCGCGCCGAGATCGATGCTGCACTCCAGCCGTTCTTCGCAGCGCTCGGAGTCGGGCCGCTGGCGATGACCACGAAGGCAGGCCTCAACCTGCTCGGAATGCGCGCAGGCATCCCACGCCTGCCACTGGTCCCGGCGAGCGAAAACGAAATTGCCGTTGTCCGCAACGCTCTGGTTGCCCAGGGCCTGCTTGCTTAAGGGAGCTGACTGATGTCCGGAACTCTGCGCGTCCTACCGCTGGGCGGACTCGGCGAAATCGGCAAGAACATGACCGTGCTCGAGTATGAAGACCGGATCCTCGTGATCGACTGCGGTCTGCGCTTCCCGACCGCGGAGATGGTCGGCATCGACCTCGTGCTGCCGGACTTCGACTACCTGCGCGGCCGCCTCGACGACATCGAAGGCATCATCATCACGCACGGCCATGAGGACCACCTCGGGGCGCTGCCGTGGGTGCTGCGCGACCTGCGATCGAAGGGTGAGCTGCCGCCGGTCTTCGGAGCCCCGCTGACGATGGCGATGGCGCGCTCGAAGCTCGACGAGCACAAGCTGCGCGACCTGGAAATCGAAGATGTGCGCGCCGGGGACACGATCGAACTCGGGCCGTTCTCGATCGAGCT
>WLNG01000062.1 GCA_009699915.1 Actinomycetota bacterium | reverse complement strand
GCTGGGAAGCGTCCCCCGCTCGATCCCCGCCGGGAGGCAGATCGCGGCGGGGGCGGGCTCCACCGGACGGCGCGGGAGCTCCCGCTGCACGTTGCGGAACGGCGTGAAGACCGTGAACGGCTTGCCGGTCTTCGTGCGCGGGATGCCGACATCGGCGCAGTAATTGCCGGGGCACGGAGTGGCCGCGATCCCCTCCTCCTCGAGCAGCGCGCGCACGCGCCGGTCGCGGGCCAGTGCGAAGGCCGAGACGTCGCTCGTCCACAGCACCTCCGCAGCACCGGTCTCCCGGGCAAGGGCGGGGATCACCTCCTCTGGACGCCCTGAGCGCACGACCAGCCCGCCGCCGCGCGCAGCGAGCTCGCCGTCCAGCTCCTCGAGGCAGCCGCGCAGGAACGCCGCGCGCGGCGCGCTCGCGAACCGGCCCGTCAGGAGACGTTCATCGAGCACGAACACCGGCACCACGAACGCGTGCTCGCACGCTGCCCGGGCGAGCGCCGGGTGGTCGTGGACACGTAGGTCCCGGCGCAGCCAGACGATCGCAGTGGAGGTCATCATCTCTTGGTACGGGTCAGACGTACACTCGGACGATGCTTGGCGATCCGGTCGAGATCTCCCCGCTCTTCCCTCTCGTGATGGTCGCGCTGCCCGGGGAGATCGTTCCGCTGCACATCTTCGAGCCGCGTTACCGGACGATGATCGGCGAGTGCCTTGAGCAGGGCACAGGTTTCACGATCATCCGGACGGTGGAGGACGCGGTCGAGACCGTCGGCTGCTCGATGCGCGTGACCGAGGTCCTCGAGCGCTTCGACGACGGTCGGCTGAACATCATCACCCGCGGCGTCGCGCCGGTGAGGATCGTCGAGGAGCGCCACGGCAGCCCCTACCACGCCGCCCTCGTCACGGTGTTGGAGGACGACGACGAGGTGCCCGACCCCGAGATGCGCTCGGCCGCTCAGGATGCCTACGCCCGCCTCGTCCTGGAGGCCTCCGAGCGCGAGATCGATCCCGTCGAGCTCTCGCTGATGTCGTCGTACGACATGGCAGCGACTGTCGAGCTCAGCCCCGATCTCAAGCAGCGCCTGCTCGAACTGCGATCGGAGAACGGGCGGCTCAACCTGCTCGCCCGCGTCCTGCGCGCGGCGCTGAAGCGGCTTGATTACATCGAGGTCGCCGAGGTGCGAGCGTCGTCGAACGGCGTCGTGCGCTTCGGCTGACCGCTCAGCGCGCGAGTCCGCAGACCTTCTTGGCGAGGTCACGCGTCAGCTTCGCCACGCGATAGAAGACCTCCGGCTGGTCCTTCGAGGTGTCTCCGAAGCCGACACTCCCGAACTCGGTCCTCACCCGATAACGCAGATTCGAGAAGGCACCGGACTCCAGCACGAGCCCATCGCGGGCAGGACCCGGGTCCTCCTCACTCTCCCCGTTGAGCTCGCGCGCGATCTCTCGCGCATCGATGAGCATGTCGCTGGGGAAATCAAGCAGGGCGCCGCCGTTGCAGCGCACCTGTCCCCCGTCGCCGACGACCAGTTCGAGTTTCGCTCCCGGCAGCCTCCCGGTCCGGTTCACGGCGAAGAGATCCGGCGAGGGCCCACCGCAGCCGACGAGGACGGCCGCGACGAGGACGGCCGCGAGGACAAGGGGCGCTCTCATGCCGCGACCGCCGCACCGCCGCGGCGCGGATCGCCGCCGCCGGAGAGCCCGCCGGTATGCGGGTCGCGCTCAACCGCCTGGACCCCGCCGAAAAAGAGGTTCAGGTGATCGAAGGTTGCGGGAGCGCCGATCCCGGAGAGCTGCGCCGGGTCGATGCCGGGCTCGCAGTAGGCGACGGCTCCCTCGACGTGGAGCCGGGGGGCGGCGATCGCTGCGGCGGCGGGCATTGCGTGGTCGACGACGTTCACGATCACCTGCAGGATCGCAGAACGGATGCGGTTCGATCCGGCGCTGCCGAGTACGAGGTCAACCTCGCCGGATGCATTCAACACGATGGTCGGGGCCATCATCGACGGCATCCGCAGGCCGGCAGGTGCGTGGAAGAACCCCAGCGGATTGAGGTCCTCCTCGCCCATGATGTTGTTCAGATGGATGCCGGTGCCCGGTACGACCACGCCCGATGATGTGCCGTTGCTGCAGGTCGTCGAGCAGGCCAAACCGTCGGCGTCGAGTGCGCAGATGTGCGTCGTCGATCCAAGGTTCGCCGCGAGGAAGCGCTCGAGGAATCCGGGCTCGCCCAACCCGGCCGTGAACGCCGGCGTGCGCAGTTCCTGGACATCCCGCATCACCTCGGCCAGCTCCACCGGGAGCGGCGGGCGCTCGAGCGCATCGAGGCGGCCGAGCGCGAGTGAGAGCAGCGTCCCGCCGGCTGACGGCGGCGGATTGGTGAGGACCTCGCGCCCGTGATAACCAACGCGCACCGGCTCGCGTGACAGCGCGCGATAGCCCGCCAGGTCCGCAGCCCCCAGCAGTCCGCCCCCCTGCTGCACGTGCGCGGCGATCGCCGCTGCGATGTCCCCGCGGTAGAAGGGCTCGGCCCCATCGCTCCCGAGCCGCTGGATCGTCTCGGCGAGCTCGTCGCTGCGGAAGCGGTCACCCTCGGCGAGCACCGCGCCCGCGGGAGCAAAGAGCTCGCGCGCGGCGGGCTCGCCGCCGAGCAGGAGGTCATCGAGGATCGCGAAGATGTACGCCTGCTGGGCGTTGATGGTGACGCCCTCGCGTGCGAGCCGCGCAGCCGGTGCGGCGAGATCCTCCAGCGGCACGATGCCCCACTGCTCGGCGGCGGCCGCGATGCCCGCGGGGGTGCCCGGGACGCCACACGAGGCCGCGCCGCAGTTGAATGTCTGACGAGCGCCGCCGAAGTCGACCTCGATCGGGATCAGTTCGGCATGGGCCGAGTCCGCGCCAGCTCCCGGGGCGGCGACGAAGAAGTCGAGCAGCGCCGGCTCGGCGCCCGCCCCTGCGACGAGCATGTACCCGCCGCCGCCGGGCCCGGTGAGCAGCGGCTCGGCGACCCACGAGGCGAGCATCGCCGCGATCACGGCGTCGACGGCGTTGCCGCCCTCGCGCAGCACCGCGGCGCCGACTGCCGCCGTCTGCGGATGACCCGCCGCGACCATGCCCCTCGAAGCGGTCATCGCACCGGAGCGTAGAGCAGGCACTGTCGCCGGCCGGTAGACCGGCGAGCGCCTAACGCTTGGGAATGAACTCGGGAACGTCGAGCTCGGAGACGCCGGTGCCGGTTCGCAGCGTGCTGGTTCCGCGATCACGGCGCTCGACCCGCGGCTCGCCCGAAGGCTCCTCGAGTCGCCGCGCAGACGGCCTGCGGCGGTCTGCGTCGTAGCGCGTCGCGATCACCGTCACCCAGACCTGATCTTGGAGCCGGTCGTCGACCATCGCCCCGAAAATGATGTTGGCGTCGGGATGGGCCGCCTCGCTGACCGCCTTGGCGGCCTCGTTGATCTCCCACAGCGAGAGATCGCTGCCGCCGGTGATCGACAGCAGGATCGAGCGCGCGCCCTCCATGCTGGTCTCCAGCAGCGGAGAGGCGACGGCCTGCTCGGCTGCGCTGGCGGCACGATGTTCGCCGGTGCCCATGCCGATGCCCAGCAGCGCATTGCCGGCCTCGGACATGATCGTGCGCACATCGGCGAAGTCGAGGTTGATGATGCCTGGGAGCGTCACCAGATCGCTGACGCCCTGAACACCCTGGCGCAGCACGTCGTCGGCCACCCGGAACGCCTCCACCATCGAGGTCTGCTGGTCAAGGACCGTGAGCAGACGATCGTTGGGGACCACGATCAACGTGTCGACCTCGGCGGCGAGCGACTCGACTCCGACGGCGCCTGCCGTCGAGCGGCGCGTGCCCTCAAAGCCGAACGGACGCGTGATGATGCCGACGGTCAGCGCCCCAACCTCGCGGGCGATGCGCGCGACGATCGGCGCGGCTCCCGTGCCGGTGCCCCCGCCCGATCCGGCGGCGACGAAGACCATGTCGGAACCCTTGAGCAGGTGCTTGATGCGGTCGTAATCCTCCATCGCGGCGGCGCGCCCGATCTCCGGGTCGGCGCCTGCGCCAAGGCCGCGGGTGAGCCGCTCGCCGATGTGGACGGTCACGTCGGCCGCGGACTGCTGCAGCGACTGGACATCGGTGTTGACTGCGACGAATTCGACGCCCTCGATGCCCGCTTCCACCATCCGGTTGACAGCGTTGACGCCGGCACCACCGACGCCGACGACGCGGATCGACGGCGAGCCGGGGTTGGCCATGCCACGGGCGTCGTCCGCCCACGGGTTCGCGGCCGGCGGAGCCTCACGACGCAGCGCTGGGCTCGCCTCGAGAAGGTCGTCGGGAAGGTCGGCGCTGAAGGCGCTGCGCAGGCGCTGCTGCGGCGTGGGTGTGCGCGGATCGGCCTCCGGATCGGAGGTCAGCGACGGGTGCGGATAGCGGTCGCGGCCGGCGACGGTCGCGGCGCCCTCCTGCTCCGCTGCGGCGTCGGGGGACGCATCGACAGCGTCCTCTCCAGGACGGTCGGCCTTGCCGGTACGACGGAAGAGCTCCGAGAGCGGGCCCTCGCGCATGCTCGCGCGTTCACGCTTGTCACTGGCCATGGTGTGCCGCGACCTCCTCGTCGCTCGTCTGCATCGTCGGCTTTGCCAGCAGTTCCTGCGCGAGATCGCGGTAGGACTGCGCGGCGACGCCGTTCGGCTCGTACTTCAGGACCGACATGCCCTTCACCGGCGCTTCCGCGAACCGGATCGTCTTGCGGATCCTGGAGGCGAAGACCCGATCCCCGAAGTTCTCTTCGAGGATCTCGATCGCCTCCTTCGCGTGCACCGTCCGGGTGTCCATGAGCGTGGGCAGGATGCCCTCGATCTCGACGTCCGGGTTGAGGTTCTCGCGGATCATCTGCAGCGTGTTCTGAAGCTGGATCAGGCCGCGCATCGAGAGGTACTCGCACTGGACGGGGACGATCACCTTGTGGGCCGCCGTCAGCGCGTTGATCGTCAGGAGCCCAAGGCTGGGCGGCGTGTCGATGCAGACGAAGTCGTAATCCTCAGCGACCTCGCTGAGCGCCTTTTGAAGCTGGCGCTCGCGACCGATCTTCGTCGACATTGCGATCTCCGCGCCGGCGAGATCGATCGAAGAGCAGGCGACGTCGATCTCACGCTTGCGGGTGACCTGGCGGATCGGCATGTCGTGGACGAGCACGTCATACATCGACTCCGTAACGGTGTCCGGGTCGATCCCCTGGGACATCGTCAGGTTGCCCTGAGGGTCCATGTCCACGCAGAGGACCCGGTGTCCGGTCTCCTGAAAGGCCACGGCCAGATTGAGTGCGGTCGTCGTTTTGGCGACGCCACCCTTCTGGTTGGCGAAGGTGATGATCTTGGCCTTGGTGGGCGGGGTCTGAGGCTTGTTCATGGGCTCGGTTTCCACGGGTGGGCTCCGGGTCGGGTATCCCGTACTCCTGCCGTATTCGGACGGGCGCCCCGGAATCCTCTTTCGCATCTAGGGTTGTCGGATGATCTGTCACTGGGATGACGTCGCACCATTTGAGATCCGGCTCCAGAACCTGCGCGGGAGCTACCGTCGGCTGGGCACCGCGGCAGGCGCGGCGCGACTCGGCCTTTCACGCTGGGACATCGGGCCTGGAGACCGAGCTGTCTCGCAGCACGTACACGCCGACGAGGAGGAGTTCTTCATCGTCCTGGCCGGATCCGGCCTAGCGATCGAGAACGGGGCGTCGCACGAGATCGCCGCGGGGGACGTGCTCTTCTACGCGGCAGGCGGCGTGGCGCACACCATGGTCGCCGGTGCGAGCGGGCTCGACGTGCTCGCCTTCGGATCCGGATCCGACGCGGGCCTGGTCTATCTCCCGCGCGCCGTCGCGATGTGGGCTGGGACGCGCTGGCTCCCGCTGGACGGGCCCAACCCGTTCAAGCTCGAAGATGCAGCGGGCCCTCTCGAGGTCCCCGAGCCCGGCCCCCGCTCCAGCAGCACGATCGCGATCAGCGAGGTCGCGCAGCAGAGCATCAGGCGCGGCGACGTCGCCCGGGACGCCCGCAAGCTGGGCGAAGCGCTCGGCGCTCACCGCTCCGGCCTCTCGGAGATCCGGGTCGATCCCACGATGCGGTCGAACCCTCCGCACTGCCATAGCGGCGAGGACGAGCTCTTCGTCATCCTCGAGGGTGACGGGCTGCTCGAGCTGCTGCACCCGGACCGCGGGCTGGAGACCCACCCCGTCGCCGCGGGGCACGTGATCTCGCTGCCGGCGGGAACGGCGACGGCGCACAGCTTTGTCGCAGGCGATGCGGGACTCGTGCTGCTTGCGCACAGCACGAAGGACCCGAGCGACATCACCTTCCTCCCGCGATCCCAGAAGATCCACATCCGCGGCCTGCGCGCTGTCATGCGCGTCAATCAGGTCGACTTCTGGGACGGGGAGGAGTGACTTCCCGCCCGAGCTCGCTGTTCGACCACGACCTCGTCGTCGTCACGGGCAAGGGCGGCACAGGAAAGACGACGGTGGCTGCCGCGCTCGGCGTCGCGGCGGCGCGCCGCGGCCTGCGAACGATCGTCGCCGAGGTGGCGGCGCGCGACGACATCACGCGCATGCTCGGAGGCGAGGAACGCCGCCGTGAGCGCGAGGTGGAACTCGCCTACGGCGTGCACCACACGTCGATCGATCCGGACACCGCGCTGCGCAACTACCTCGCCGATCAGCTCCCCTCCCGCACGCTCGCCGGCCTCTTGGCCGATAGCCGAACCTTCGGCCCGCTCGCGGCGGCCACGCCCGGCCTGCGCGAGGTGCTCACGATCGGCACCGTCTGGGAGCTTGCGCAGCCGCAGCGTCGCAGCGCCGACGCGCAGACCTACGACCTGGTGATCCTCGACGCTCCGGCGACCGGTCACGGTGTCGCCTTGCTCTCTGCGCCGCGGGCGTTCGCGCGCTCGGCACGCAACGGACGGGTCGGTCGCCATGCGACGACGATCGACGCCTTCCTCAGCGATCCGCAGCGCACGGCGGTCGTGGCCGTCGCCAGGCCGGAGGAGCTGCCGGTCAACGAGACGCTCGAGCTGCGCGAGGCGCTCGACCGCGAGCTGGGCCTGCCGATCTCGATCGCCATCGCCAACCGCACACTGCCCGACCGCCTCAGCGCGGCGGAGGCCCGGCAGCTTGAGGAGCTCCCCGACCCCCATCCAGCAGTGCGCGCAGCGCTCGGGCTGCACCGTAGGGCACGCGCTCAGCGGTCCCAAACCGCTCGGCTACGCCGTGGACTGGGCTGTGCCGTGGGCAGCCTGCGCGAGCGCCCCGCCGAGACGCTCGACGCCGGAGTGCTCGCCGAGCTCGCCACGGAACTGGAGCGGATCCTGTGAGCACCGGGACGTCCGGCCTCACCGCGCGGCTCCAGGGCGCATCGATCGTGATCTGCGCGGGATCGGGCGGGGTCGGCAAGACGACGGCGTCGGCGGCGATCGCGCTGGGACTCGCGGCGCAAGGTGCACGCGTCGCCGTGGTGACAATCGATCCGGCCCGGCGGCTC